>JALQVM010000074.1 GCA_023263685.1 Flavobacteriaceae bacterium
AAATGTAAAGAGCTGTAGACTAATATTATCTCTCTAAATTAATAGAAAAATATTATTTGACTATAATATTCCACTATTCAATTACGTTTTTCTAAATATTATTTTTCTTAAGCGTGGCTCTGAAACCAACTTGAAGTTCCATCATGAGACAATGATTGATAATATTCTTCGGAGGGTATTCTTTAGCTCTCTTTTTTTCTTTTCAATCAGCAAAATCTGTAATGATATTTAATGGCAATGGTACCGTGAATTGATAAAAGAGAAAAAGTAAAAATCATACTTACCCCTTAAGGCATCGTGTAAAAAAGGGAAAATCATCGGTAACTACTTAGTAGTAAATCCCTTGTGGAAATTCTGGGGTTACTCCAAATCGACCGTTGCATTCATGTAGCTGCAATTTTTTCTCTATTTAAATTGCATTTCCGTAGTTTTTATTAATTTTATTCTTATTCCGTGTGGACTGGAATTCAAATATTGAGTCGCGGGTGGAGAGAACGCATCCGAAACAATCGTTACGTATTTTTTAACTCATAAATTAACTACTGAATGGGCTTTAAAAGATGTAATACTTTTTTCCACCAATAGCATAGTAACTATTTTTCCGCTAGTTTATTGAAACAAGGGTTGCAACCGCCTCTTTGATGTTTATTTATGACAATATTTTAACCGATGAAATATTACAACAAAACACGAACCATTGAACAAAAAGTAACCGATTGAGAAATTCTTGAGCATCTCAAGCAACAAAATAGTTTGCTTCAATCCATCTTAGAAGAGTTAAAGACCAAAAACTAAGATTTCTTCACAACTAGAGGGGCGAATTTTTATTTAGTAACGTTAACTTTTTTGAATAATCAACCCCTCTCCCCTCTAGTATTTTATTGTTTTTTTAGGGAGTTTTTTTTGTTGTTCGCAGAAACGAAAGACGAAAAAAGGTTTTCTACGTAAAAATTCAACCGCATCCGATTCAGTTGGCATTAAGGCATCAAATGATAGCCTTGGGTTTGATAATTAGCCAAAACCGTAAGGGCAGAAAGCGCAGGAATTACAGCTGGATGGATGTCTTCGGAGGTAAGGTTTCGCGCAGCTAGTGCTTGAGAACAAACGTATAAGGTTACCCCATTTGCTTCTAATTTTTGGATTAAATCAATATTGGGGTTTGATTTTTCAAATTTTTTTAGGTGTGCTTTTTCCGTCAAGGCATCGAAGGTAGCCGCTCCATGAATAGCAACCACTATTTTAAGATTTTCGGCAGGAACCCCAGCAGCATGCATTAAGTTTAAGGTCCGTGCTACCACCCACAGACGCTTGTTCACCCCGCTTTTTTGACTGTCTGAAGTAACGTCAAAAAGCAACCGATAGGCTTGACTAGGATCAGGCTGTGCAGCAACACTGTCATCGTACTTGATCTCACCATAGCCTTCAATTAAAGGCGTTTGCCATTCCTGTCCGTAGGAACAATGAATAAAAAATAACAGGCTTAGGCTTATTGTGGCAGTGAGGCTTTGAAAATATCGTTTCATGGATTTGTGCTTACTTATGAGTGATTAAAAGTACAAAAAGATAAAGTAAAATAAATGCGCTCCGTTAAATACAAAATGGGCTTTAAATAAAAACCAAAATTGAGTATCTTGGCTATTCCAATTATGCAATTTGAACCCATTATTTAAACAACTCGTCCGAAGGCTTAGCTTTCTCTTTTTAACCCTGGTGGGCTTAATACTTCTTATTGCAGCTTTTCTTTTTACCTATGACTCCAATCCGCAGGTTGAGCTCGTAGCGTCAGAGGAAATTGATATAGAATCATGGGATTCACAAGACTTGATTCTGAACAATTCCAAGGCTGATGCATTGGTAAAGACTGGATATTTATTAGTGGCCGAAAGTGCTAAGCACCTGGGACCTTTAGCAGAAAATCCTGAGCATCGCTATGCGGGAAATCATTTGTCCTGTACCAATTGCCACCTCAACGGAGGAACGCTCAGTGGTTCAGCCTCATGGTTGGGAATTACAGAGCGCTTTCCCCAGTTTAGAGGAAGAGAAAATAAGATAGGGAGTATCGAAGAACGCATCAATGGCTGTATGGAACGAAGTATGAACGGAACCAAACTCCCAGAAAATTCAAATCAAATGAACGCGATCGTTGCCTACATGAAATGGATAGACAAGGGATTGCCCAAATTGAATTCAAAAGTGATTCAAGGCTATCCTGCAATTGAAATTCCAAAGGTTGCCGTAGATTTAGTTCAGGGTAAAGAAATCTATCAGCGAGAATGCACCCTTTGCCATGGAGCAGAAGGCAAAGGAATTAAAAATCAAGACGGCTCGGAGAGCTACCTTTACCCTCCGCTTTGGGGAGAAGATTCCTATAACGACGGCGCGGGGATGCACCGGGTGTTAACCGCAGCTGCGTTTATCAAAAACAACATGCCTTATTTGCAAGCAAGCTGGGACAATCCAAAACTTAGCGACGAAGAAGCTTTTCATGTAGCGGGCTACATCAACAGTTTTCAACGACCTGAAAAACAAAATAAAACAGCTGATTTCCCTGACAAAAAATTAAAACCCGTTTCTACGGCTTACGGCCCTTGGACGGATGATTTTAGCGCGGAGCAGCACAAATACGGCCCCTTCCCTCCTATTATCGCGTATTACCAAACTACTTTTGGTTTGAGGAAAACCAAATAGTGTTTAACCTCCAGCAAATTGTGTAACTAAGATTACCCTCCGCTAAAATTTCCTTTCTATTTTTGAAAATCTAAAATGAGGTATGGATTTATTCTATGTATTTGTTGACAGTTTTTGGGGTACGTTCAATTGGACGATAAATTCAATCGTGTTTCAAGTGCCTTGGTACACCAATTATTTTTGGGGTTTGATTCTTATTTCGCTAAGTGTATGGGGATTGGAAATTTTATTCCCTTGGAGAAAAGAACAAAAGCTTTTTAGAAAAGATTTTGGATTGGATGTTTTCTATATGTTTTTCAATTTTTTCCTTTTCTCTATTGCTATTAGTGGGTTTTATGATCTGCTGCAGTATTTTTTTAATGCCATCGGGGTCAGCACGAAAAGCATTGCCTTGTTAAATCTATCCGAATTACCTACACTGATTCAGTTGGTAGTGTTTTTTGTGGTTTTGGATTTTGTACAGTGGGTTACCCATATACTGTTGCATAAAATTCCCCTACTCTGGCAATTTCATAAAATACATCACAGCGTCAAGGAAATGGGATTTGCTGCCCACCTACGCTACCATTGGATGGAAAATATCCTTTACAAACCTTTGAAAACCTTCGGAGTAATGCTTTTAGGAGGTTTTGAACCTGAACAGGCTTACATTGTTCATTTTGTTGCCATTACGATCGGTCACCTAAACCATGCCAACATCAAACTCTCCTGGGGACCGCTTAAGTACGTACTGAACAATCCGATCATGCACCTGTATCATCATGCTTATGTGCTGCCCAAAGGGAAAGTGGGAGTAAACTTTGGTATCAGCTTGAGCCTCTGGGACTATCTCTTCAAAACACATCATATACCCAATAGCGATGGCAGTATTGCATTGGGATTTCCGGGAGATGAAAAGCTTCCCAAAACGTTTTTAAAACAAATGATCTACGGCTTTAAGTCAAAGCAGTAGCAAACCAACTTATTTTGGAGTTTGAATGCTGATGTTTCTAAAGGTCACTACCCCGTGATCTCCTTGCAGCATCAACGGCCCAGGAGCACCTTCTTTACTGTCAATGGCCCCTCCGGTAATCCCTGGAATAATCTGATCGTGGATTACGGTTTTTCCATTTGCTACTACAGTCACCCTTCTGCCGACTAAAGTAATCTCAAACTCTTGCCACTCTCCTGCGGGCTTCGCCGCCATTTGATTGGGAGTGAGAAAACCGTAAATCCCGCCAAATAAAATTGAGCTTGGATCTTTACCGTATCCATCCTCTATTTGAACCTCATATCGCCCTCTCAAATAAATTCCAGAATTGCTCTGTGCAGGATAACGAGCCTCTATATGCAATTTAAAATCCGTAAACTCCTCTTCTGAAATCAGATTCACCCCCGGTTTGGGATTGGTTAAGAGTCCATTATCCGCTATCCACTGATTTTCTTTAGAAGCATCAGAAGGTTTCCATTGCTCTAAGGATTTCCCGTCAAACAAAGAACGTGGTTTTCCCCATTGTACTTCTGTTTGGCGAATGAGCTTAGGCGCCCTTACCCCAGTAAAAGTCAACGCCTCTCCCATATTATTGAGAAGGGTACCGCTGAGTTTCCCCTCTGAATAGTGAGCAGAAAAATGCATATCATGTGCTCCATCCCATTGCGGAGGAATACTAAAATCAATTCGGTTGTCGTGGTAAAAAATTTCTGCAATTGGTCGAGCACTTCCGCTTTCGGCCACAAAATAACCCACCAGTGTTTGAACACCGGATAGTTTTACTTCAAGCCAAGAAGGATAGATTGTATCCCCCTTGAGCACTTCCAAATCCCATTTGCCAATCACGTCATTTTTATCCTGTGCAAGGCATAAATTGAAGCTCATCAAGCTGATTAAAAGTAAGAGGCTGTTTTTTTTAACGTTTAAATTCATAGTTAGCGTATTATTTAGAGAGTTTGTCTGTTCCTAAAAATGCATCGTCCGAATTGTAATACCAACTTCTGTTCTTTGGCATACGGATTCCCGACAATTCTATTTCATCGTCCAAAATAATATATTCTCCATCATTTTTCGACTCCTCATGAAAAAATTGATACCGTTTAAGCGCATAGCTTTCGGTATCAAAATAAAAATACCACGTATCACTGCCTACGCTAGGATCGTAGGTCACTTTTAACACCCAATAGGATGTTCCCTCTATCGATACGCGCTTGACTTGTGGATCGATGCGCGTGCCCGGATCTTTTAATTTCATCGGGAGTCCGTAGAGGTAACTGTAGTAATCTCGGTACATTTTGGCTCGTTCACAGTTTAACTTGTATTCTTCTCTGATTTCAGGGGTGATCTCAGCAGACCCATTAAAAAATAACTGACACGCTTCCTCTTTAAGCGAGGCAGACCATTGATTCGCTTTAAGCTCTACTGTCAGTTCAAAAAAAGAACGCGCTATATCAAGGGTGATTTTGCTTTTTCTAGCAGATCGGTCGGCGCGCTCCAGGGTCACGTAAAAGATTTCGTTGAATTGGCTCCACCTAGAATTAGGGTCGTGATAAGCTATGGCTTTTTCCAAAAGAACTTCACCGGTTAGCCCTTGTGCAAAGACCATTTTCGAAAAAATGAATACTAAAATCAAATAAGGTTTCATGGAGCTTAGGCTGAAGTGATACACATAAATTGTTCCAAATCACTTTCTGAAATGGCAGGATTTGCACCCTGACTTGCTGCAACAAGAGCCCCCATCGCACAGGCGCGATCTAAAGTAGCTTGCAGGTCGTGTGAATGAACTACCCCATAAACTAACGTTGCCAAAAAGGAGTCTCCTGCACCCACTGTATCTTCCACTTTTATCTGATATCCACTGTTGTAAAACCATTTCCCTTCGTGAAACAACACAGCGCCAAACCTCCCTTTGGTGACACAAATTGTAGTTGCCCCAGTTACTTTGGCAATAAAGGTTAAATGCTGATCCATTGAATGAAAAGGTGAGTCTAACATTTGAGCTACTAAATACAATTCTTCGTCATTGAATTTCAGCAGCTGGGATTGCTTCATCAATTCAATCAAAAGGGTAGCACTGTAATAGGGTGGTCTTAGGTTTAGATCAAACACACTGAAGTTTGATACCTTTAAAAAAACGAGTAAAGTTTGATAGGAGGCTCCTCGGCCTATTAAACTCCCAAAAACAAAAGCCGCTGATTTTTTTACCAATTCCAAAGAGGCGGGCGTGGGTTGGATAAAATCCCAAGCAACATCTTTTTCAATTTCGTATTGTGCAGATCCATTTTTGTCTAAACTGACCAAAACTTTGCCTGTAGAGTGAACCGGGTCGCGTTGAAGGTGCTCTTTTGAAATCTTTCTAGAATCCAATTCTTCAAGAATTTCATCTCCCAGGGCATCGCTCCCTACCCTACTGATAAAATGCACTGTTGCACCTAAATCTTTTAATGAACTAGCGACATTGAAAGGAGCTCCCCCCAGCCTTTTACCGTCCGGAAAAAGGTCCCATAAAATTTCTCCAAAGCAACAAATCACCTTCGATTCCATCGGTTATAAAAGTACACTTTTTAAACTATTGAAGTCTTTATTGAAATTTAAAGTTGTAAGACAAAGACACTAATGCCCCTTGAAGGATTGACAATTCATACGCACCCAAGGGACTTTCCAAAAAGACATCGCTGTCTACCGTTCCATTCCGTTGGGTATAATAGACGTTATAGGGATTCTTTCTGCTGTATAAATTATAAACTGTAAAAATCCAATCTCCTTTAAAGCGTCGGTTGGGATCTTTGCTGTATGCAATTTTCCAAGAAAAGTCCAAGCGGTGGTAGGTGGGTAATCGGGCATTGTTCCGGTAGAGATAAATCGGAATGCTTACATTTTGCTCTTCAAACACTCCATTGGCGATGGTAAAAGGCCTACCCGTTTGTCCTACAAAATTAAAACTAAAGCTGTTGTATTGATCTCCTTCAAAATTCACAGTTGCGTTAAACGTATGCGGACGATCAAAATCTGAAGCATACCATTGGTTGTTGTTAATTCGGTTAATAGGTCTCAGTTCATCCGTTTTAAGCAAACTTCGAGACCAGGTATAATTCATTACCCCATTGATTTTACCAACCGTTTTGCGCAGACTCAATTCCACTCCATAGGATTTTCCTTCAGCTTTGGTAATTTCATTTTCAATAAATCTCGAAAGAAAGAAATCTGCACCGGGACGGTAAGTCAAATTATTGGCTGTTTTTCGATAGTATCCCTCTGCAGAAAATTCCAATCGGGAATCAAAGAAATTCGTGTAAAGCCCCAGCCCGTAAGTGTTGTTTTTTTGAGGAGTGATATAGCGATCTGAAATTTTCCATCGGGAGGTGGGTAAAGGGGTGTTGGTGTTGTATATGTTTTGAATGTATTGAAATATCCGAGCATAACTCATTTTGATAGAAGTATTCTCAGACAATTTGTAATTCAGTCCTAATCGAGGTTCGGGATTCCGATAGTTTTTAACCACTTCTTGATCGTTAAAAGAGGTGATTCCCTCAAACAATCCGTCTGCATTGTACTGGGCCTCATCAAAGGGTCCTAAAAGGGAAAATTGGGTCAGTCGTAATCCGCCAGAAAAAGCCAGTTGAGGAGAGGGATTCCAATCCAGATTGACATAGGCAGAAGATTCAAAGCCTAATTCCGTAGTGAGTGCAACAGGATTGATCGAGTTTCCGTTCCCGGGATCTAATGTTCCTGGATTGATTTGGTACCGCTTTACTTCGAGTCCGGCATAATACTTTAACGCCTCTTGAGTTGTATTAGCATATTCCGATTGAAGGCTGCTGTATTGAATTTGTGATTCAAAACGAATCACATTTTCGGAATTGACTTCCGGAAAAAGATTCTGAGGGGTATATACACTGTGAACAAAACGATTGATTAAACTGCTGCTGTTTTCAAAGGTGTGCAACCATTTGAACGTATGATTTCGTGTTTTAAAGTCGTATTGATTTGAAGAGGAATTGATATTTTCTATAGAGGAAATCAAATCCAATTGGTAGAAGTCATTGGACAAAAAGTTTGTGTATGTTAGCTGATTGTTTGGGTTTAGCAGGTACAGTAACTTTACTGTACTATCCAGAAAATTTGCTCTTGTATTTTTAAGCCTCGGGATGAGAAGAGGAAACAACACATCACTAAAGCCAGTCCTTCCCCCAGCAATCAACATCAATTTATCTTTAAGTAAAGGCATGGTAAGGGTTAGTCTGTTGGAAATCAACCCAATACCCCCTTCTATTTTCAGTTGATCTACATAGGGATTCTTAACTTTTATATCTAGTACAGAAGCGATTCTTCCTCCGTATTTGGCAGGAATATTTGCCCGGTAAATATCAACTCCTGAAATAACATCCGGGGTAAATACAGAAAAAAGTCCAAACAGGTGGGTTGGATTGAATACCGGAGCCCCCTCGTACAACATTAAATTTTGATCCAGTGATCCACCCCGTATTGAGACCCCATTACTAACATCCCCAGAGCTGTTAACCCCTGCCATGAGCGTGATGCTTTTTAATACATCAAATTCTCCCAAAGCAGTTGGCACTTTAATCAAATCACGGATATTGAGCTCCAAGACACCCATTTGGGGTGTTTCCACATTTTGATTCCGTTTTTGAGCTAACAGTACCACTTCAGAAAGTTGTTCCTCCTCGACTAGCATTTGAACAGAAACCGACTGGTTTTTATCCAAGTTGATTTGCAATTGCTGTGTACCATAACCCAAGTACTCTATGGAGAGTTCATAGGCTCCCGAAGGCAGTCGTTTACTGAAAATTCCACTGCTATTTGAGATTCCACCACATTCACAAGGTGAAATCAATACCGAAACCCCCTCCAAGGGTTCTTTACTTTCTTGATCAAGAACACTAATCGTCAGAACATAATCTTGAGCAAATAAAAGGCTAGTCGAAACTAAAACGAATAGTCCGATCAAAACTGTAGTAAGGTTGGATTTCATTTTCAAAATTAGCTTCGGTTAGGGTCTCTAGGATAAGCATCTTCTCCATCTTTAACCCCATCACCATCGGTATCGGGATTGTTAGGGTCTGTACGTCTTCTTGCTTCAATCACATCGGGCAAGCCGTCTTGATCCGTATCAAGCGGCACACTGGTTACATCAAAGGGATCGGTTTCCGCTGCTTCTTCAAATTCGTCTGAATAGCTATCGTTGTCGTCATCTTCATCAAGACAGTCCGGAATCAAATCTAGATCGGTGTCGACAGGCAGACTAGAGGCGTCAAAATCATTTGAATCACATCTTGTTTCGTAAAATAAAATATAGCCGTCGCCATCGGCATCATTATCGCACAAATCTCCAATGCCGTCTTTATCTAAATCTGCTTGGTCTGGGTTTGCTAAAGTAATGCAATTGTCTTCCTGATCTATTATGCCGTCTTTATCAAGATCGGGATCTAAATCTTCAATCAATCCGAAAAAACTAATTTTATCGGCGGCCAAATCAGAGGTTCTGTAGGGTGATTCTTCACACGGACTTTCATAGGTTTGCGGATTTGGAATTGGATCGCCATAGGCTTCAGGTTCGGGCAGCTTCACGTTTCCAAGGGTTTGTGCTGATCTGTTGGCCCTTTCGATAAAAACAGATTTAAGTGATGCTGCACCGGCAGTAAAACGGCCTAAAACGGTACTTTCTGGATTTGAGATGCCGTAAAAATTACCAATTAATGCCGTGGGTAAAGGGGCATTTAACCCGCTGTTATTATCAACCAAATCTTTAATGGCTTTGTAATAATTAT
>JALQVM010000075.1 GCA_023263685.1 Flavobacteriaceae bacterium
AAAATCCTACACCCTTCCCATGGTAATCGAAGAAAGTTCAGTGGTCGCCGCAGCTGGAAATGCTGCAAAATTTTGGCAGACACGAGGAGGTTTTGAAGCGGTAGTTGTGGATACAATAAAGGTGGGGCAAGTCCACTTCTTATTTACTGGGGACAAACAGTTGCTTCACTCCTTTTTCAACGATCACAAATCGGTACTTGTTGCATCTACAGCCCCTTATTCCAAAAACATGGAGGCACGCGGTGGAGGAATTCAGTCCATCGATTTAATAGACAAAAGCGATCTAATTCCCGACTATTTTCAGTTGCATTTGCGCTTTCAAACGGCAGATGCAATGGGAGCAAATTACATCAACTCCTGTCTTGAGAGTATTGCATCTACACTTGAAACACAAGTTGAAAAGAAACTTGACCCCAAAAAAGAGGGACAAATTGAAATCATCATGAGCATACTTTCCAATTATGTGCCTGAATGTTTGGTCCGCGCTGCGGTGAAATGTCCCGTTTCAGAACTTTCTCCCTCAAAAGATTGGACGGGAGCCGATTTTGCAAAAAAAATGGTCCACGCCGTTGAAATTGCGAAACAAGAACCTTACCGAGCGGTGACCCACAACAAAGGAATCATGAATGGGGTGGATGCCGTAGTAGTTGCTACAGGCAATGATTTTAGAGCAGTTGAGGCTGGGGTGCATGCCTATGCATCTAGAGAAGGACACTACAGTTCGCTGAGCAGTGCATACATCAAAGACGAGGTGTTTCATATGGAGCTTACCCTCCCCCTGGCATTGGGCACTGTAGGTGGATTGACCAAATTACACCCTATGGTAGAATGGAGTATGGAACTTTTAGGTAATCCAGACGCAAAAACCTTAATGAAAATTGTAGCTGTTGCAGGACTCGCCCAAAATTTTGCAGCCTTGCGCTCCTTAGTAACATCAGGGATTCAGAAGGGGCATATGAAAATGCATTTATTGAATATTCTCAATCAGTTGGGTGCATCAGAAAATCAAAAACAACAGGCCATTACCCATTTTAAAAAACATACGGTAAGTGTGAAAGCCGTAAGTCAATTTTTACAAAACACCCTTCCGTAAATGAAAACTGTTTACAGTCACGGGAAACTACTCCTCACCAGTGAATACGCGGTACTAAAAAGTGCAAAAGCATTAGCTGTTCCTTGTAAAATGGGGCAAAGCCTGATGTATACCCCAAGTGAGGACGGCAAACTGTATTGGCAAAGTTTTGATACTAAAAAATGCATTTGGTTTGAAGCAGTTTTCACTATCCACAGGCTAGAACTCATTTCGTCTTCAGATGCTGAAGTAGCCTCCCGACTTCAAACACTTCTCAAAACATCAAAAAAAATGAACCCCACTTTTTTGACGCAAGGAGGAGAAGTAAAATGCCATTTGGAATTTGATCGCAGTTGGGGCCTCGGCAGTTCCTCCACCTTGGTTGCCAATATAGCCCAATGGGCAGAAACAAATCCCTATGAGTTGTTGGCTCACAGTTTTGGCGGAAGCGGTTACGATATTGCTTGTGCACTGGCGCAAAGTCCCATCACCTATCGAAGAAACCAAAACAATCCAAAAATTGAAGCCGTTGAATTGTCCTATCCATTTGAGGACAATTTGTTTTTTGTTCACTTAAACAAAAAGCGAAATAGTCAAGAAGCTGTAGCGGCATTTGATTTGGAAAAGGTGGATCAGTCCTATATCGATAACTTGAGCCAATTAACTGACCAGATTATTAGCTGTTCCGAACAAACTCGTTTTAACGATTATCTAAAAACACACGAACGTTTGGTGGGTGAGCTTTTACATCAAACCAGTGTACAAGACATGTATTTTCCAGACTTTAACGGGGCTATTAAAAGTCTAGGCGCATGGGGTGGAGATTTTGTATGGGTCTCTGGAACTCGACAAAGCCCAGAATATTTTAGACAAAAGGGATACAAAACCATTTTGTCTTTTAGAGAGATGCTCTTGTGATACAGTAATTAGGCGGAGCGTAAAAAATTCATCGTTTGCCCGTCTATAACTGCAGCGATTTTATTTTTACTGTACACAGCCACAAATACATCATCCTTTTTATAAAACTTCAAGAGGTTTTTTTCTTTTTCGTAAATAGCTGTAAATACCTTCACTTCATCTGCTTCGTCTCTGTATTTTACCCAACCCTCTACAGAGCCGTTTGAGCCAAATCGAAGTTTGTAAAAAGAAGCCATCGCATCTCCAGTAGCTTCACAAATCCATTCAGAATGGACTAATTCTCTATTCTGACGGGATTTAGATTTCGAATTGCTTTGGAAAAATTTCATTTCTAGCTTTTTGTCTAATCAAAACAAAATTCGTGCCAAAACAAAAAACCCCTTGATTTACAAGGTTTTAAAAGTTGTTTACAAGTATTGTTTAATAATACAACGATCTGTTGTCATCGATATCAGCAAAAGATTCTAGTGCGAGAAAAATATTGTCCAGCAAGGCAAAGCTAGCATCCCGTAAATATTCCTTTGCATACTGTTGGTAGTCCTCTAAAGGTTCAGCGGTATTTTTCTTCAAAAGTTTGATTTTATAGACTCCAAGATCCCCTTGAATCAATTCAGAAACCGACCCTTCTTCCATAGCAAAGGTAGCCCCTACAACATAAGGTTCGTTACCTGCTCCTACTAGGGTGGGGTTCTTTTGATTTATTGCTGATGCGGTCTCTAAGGTAAGATCTTGATTTTCTGCAAGCGCTTCCAGGGTGTCCACCCCTTGAAACTGCTTTTTAATCAGCGCCGCTTTTTTATCTTGGATGATTTGTTTTCTTACTTGAGGACCAACTTCATCAAGGGTTGCCAAGCCTTTTTTGTTGGCAGCTGTTAATTGAACCACGGCATATCCACCGCCGCCGCTTAGGGCAAATCTTCTGATGTCTCCTACCTTAGTATCGTCTTCAAAAGCCCAGCGAACAATTTGGCGTTGGTTGTAAAGGCCAGGCAAGTTTTCTTCAAGAGCAGTGACCTGCTTAACAGGACGTACCTCATAATTGTTTTTTTGCGCCACACCTAAAAAGTCTTTGGAGTCGTTGCTTTCCATCTCAAATTTGGTAGCACTTCTGAATACTTCATTGGCCGTTTGATCAGAGGCTATTGCTTCGTTGGCAACATCGGCTATCATTGCTAAATCATCTTTGTCTGTAACGTTAATGATGTGAAACCCAAATTCAGTTTCTACTAAGCCTATTCTCCCTACTCTGTTTGTATTTACAAAATTGTAGAATTCTTCAGCCATCTGACCTTCTTGGAAAAACCCTAAATCTCCACCTCTTGTTTTGGTTGGACCATCAGAATACGCTCTGGCAAGTTCAGCAAAGTTATCTTTCCCTCTTCTAGCCAAACGCAACACTCGGTTGGCTTCAGCGCGGGCTTCTTCTTTTGTTCTTGTTACAGTAGCTGCTGCTCGGGTAGCACCTTCATAGGCAATTAAGATATGACTTGCTCTAAGCGATGCATTTTCTTTGCGATCGAGTAGTCTTGAAATTTTAAAAAATTGTCCGTCTCTGTAGGGACCAAACACTTCTCCTACTTCCAATCCAAAGAGAATGTCTGCATACTCATTGTTAAATTGTCCTCTTGGGCGGTACACAGAATCAAAAGGAATCTCAGAATAACGGTCTACAAAGTCAATGATGTTTTTTGTCGTTTTAAATCCTTCTAGGGTATCGGTGAGTTTAGAAACATCGTTGTAGGCTATTCGCTTGTCCTTAAGCCCGTCCAATCTGAGTCTAATACTCGCCAAGTCGTCTTCTGTAGGATTCTCATCAAAAGAAACAAACTGTAAATTTCGACTTGCTGCTCTTTCGTATTGCTTTTCGTGATTTTTGATGTACTGCTTTATTTCTGCATCAGTCACGCTTACTAGACTGTCAGGAATGATATCAAATGGGATTTGTACGTATTCGATATTGATGTTGTCATTTTCAAAGTGGTAGAGTGCTTTGGCTTCTGCCTCCGTCATCGCACCGCTTGCTTTGATAAGATCTAAGTAAATTCTTTGTTTGGCTACTCCTATGATGCTGCGCTCTTGCGCTTTCCAGTTTTCATAGGCAGCTGGTTCTTGTAAACGCATTTGAGCGATATATTCGGTAAAGATTCCAAAATCAAAAAATCCAGCCTCGTTTTGAAAATTTGGGTTGTTGACTACGGCATCGTCCGATGAAATGATTTGTTCCAACTGATCTTTTCCTGCATCGATTCCTAATTTCTCAAATTCTTGGTCAAAAATAGTATTGCGAAGGGCTTGATTCCATACTAGGTTTACTGACTGTAAAGTGGAATAGTTATAGGCTCTCTCTGTTTGTTCCACCATTTGACGGAAGAACATCACGTCAATCTCCTCATCGTTTACCACGGCGATGGGATCGGTAGGTCCAGCATTGGCAGAATTTCCGTCGAATACTCCTGAGATTACAAATGCAAAAAGCGCCATCCCGATTACTAAAATCAAGAAGATCGAACGCTGTCTAATTTTTCCTAAAACGGCCATAATTGCTATTTTTTTTGATAGTCTGCGAAAATAAGCTATTCCTTTGAATTAAGAAAGTCTCTGAGCCTTAAATATCAGTACATCAACCCTTAGGACGGTCGTATTATTCATTTTCTGATTTGGAGAGTATAATTTGCTCAATTTTAGTCGCCGAAACTTTTTTAATTTTTAAGATATACGGACTGAGTTCGATTTCTTCCCCTTGTTCGGGAATTTCACCTATGGTGTATGCTATCATGCCTCCAAGCGTTTCGTAGTACTCACTTTCTGGCAAACTCAGGTGGTATTTTTGATTGAGGTAATCCACTTCCAAGCGTGCTGAAAATTCAAAAACTTCATCCCCCAACTGCCGTTCGACATGTTCCTGGGTGTCGTATTCATCCTCAATTTCACCAAAGAGTTCTTCCACGATGTCTTCTACTGTAACGATCCCGGAAGTTCCTCCGTATTCATCGATAACTACTGCAATACTTTTGTGTTGTCTTGTCAACAGTTTCAGCACATCATTGACCAACATGGTCTCTGGGACATAGGCTACTGGCATTAAAATGTTTTTTATCCCCTTGGGTTTTTTCATCATTTCAAAGGCGTGTACATACCCCAATATTTGATCGATATTTTTTCTGTAAACGGGGATTTTGGACAAGCCCGTGGATATAAACAAAGAAGTAATTTCTTCTAAAGAGGTAGATTCCTCTACTGCTATAACCTCAGCTCTGGGAACCATAGCCTCTCTTGTTTTTACTTCTGAAAATTCTAAAGCATTTTGAAAAATCTGAATTTCAGAATCAAGTTCTTCTTTGTCCTTTGCTGATTCAAGCTGTTCTTCAATATAATTTCCCAACTCTATTTTAGAAAAGGACAGCTGAACCTGATCTGTTTCGGTATTGAGAAATCGTTTTAGGATTACATCCGTTAAACCAATGATTAAAAAAGTAAAGGGGTAAAATAGGTAATAAAATAGGGCAACGGGTACAGCAAAAATTTTAATAAACGTATTGGCGTAGAGTTGAAAAAAAACTTTGGGTAGAAATTCTGCAGTGAGAAGAATTATCCCAGTTGAAAGAAGTGTTTGATAAAAAACTATAGTCAAACTAGCCTCCCCAGAAAGCAACGTATTGGGGAAAAACAATTGAAGAATTCTTTCTCCCATAAATATACCGTATACGACCAAGGCAATATTGTTACCCAAAAGCATTGCGGCGATAAATCTGGAGGGGTTTTTTGTAATGTTTTTTAGTACGGTTGAAGTAAGCCCATGTTGAAGCTTTTCTATCTCAAGATAAATGCGGTTGGAGGATACAAATGCAATTTCCATCCCAGAAAAAAAGGCGGATAAAAGCAAGCAAACAAGGATAACCAGGTCGGTGGGGCTCATTCTGAAGAATTTGAGCGTTTATCGAATTTTTTTCGATAATGCCTTCTGAAAAGTGCCATAAAGATGGATACCCCACAAAATCCAGCGAACAATAAGGCGCGCTCCCGATTGATCTCCCAACGCGCAAAGGCTTCATAGGCTGAAATAACAGCAATTACCCAATATAAAATTTCTGAAATTCTAAGGTTTTTCATTGTTGGTCTAAGGAATCTTTTTCTTCTGAAACCGTTACTGTTCCAATTAGACTTCCCGTCTGAAATTTAGTAAATCCCTTATTGGTATCCAATCTTAGGGCGTCAAAATTATAGTCCGTATCTTCAAATTTGAAGGGTTGTTCTGTAAAAAGCCACTCCGACTCTGCATCCCAAAAAAGTTGGCTTGTAGTAAGTACAGAGCCGTCATGCGATTGCAAACGTACATTTCCTTTTAAATCGATCAGTTTGGTATCGTTGTATAAAATTCCATAATCTGCCACAACTTCGTTTTCTTGTTCGAGTTCGTCGTAAAAAATAACTTTTAACCCTTCTGGAAATTCAGCATAACGAAAACTAAGATTGGTATAATCTACGTGTTTGGGTGCGGTAAGTATGGCTTGAATTTTTATGGAATCGGTATAGATCATCCTGATGTTAGATGCCGTACCTAAAGGCTCTTGCAAATCAGTGTTGATTTCCTTCAACGCCTGAGCATTGTCTCCACAAGAAATAAAAAGGGCCATGGTTGCTACCATAAGCCCTTTACACTTTACTGTGAAATAAGTTTTCATTTACAAACTAGGAACGGTCACGCTTCTGTTGATCCAACAATCAAATTTGATTACAGCACCTGCGTTTCCTTCAGTAAAAATATCGGTTTTACTCGGAGCTCTACCCATATAACTCTCTGTTGTTTGGCTTGCCACTTTTTTCAATGAAGCATCCACTTGGCCTGCTTTTTTGGCCATGTCTGCTGCAAGCCAATACACGGCTCGTTTGTTGAATTGTGAATCTCCACATTGGTTTGCGCTATCGGCATACATATTGGCAATGAGTAAATAAGCACGACCTAAAGAGGGTTGGAAGCCAAGGGCTTTGTTGGCATAGGATCTGGCTGAAGCAAATCTGCCAGCTGTCTTAAACTTATTGGCAATTTTTAAAAGAATTTTTGCTTTTTTGTAGTCATCCGTCTCCAAAGCAATGGATTCTTCATAGTATTTTAAAGCCTCATCAGCGTTGCCGCTTTTGTCGTTTAACAGTCCTAAATAATAGGCTGAATCTGCAGAGGGTTCTAACGCGTGAAGTGCTTCAACCAGTGTAACGAATAGTGGATCGTCAGAACAATTCTTACTGTCCATTCTACTCGCTGCTCGTTTGATCCAAATAGCATCTGTTTTATTCGCTTCAAAGTTTCTTTGATAAAGTGGAATCAAGTTTTCACAGGTAGCTTCTATTGCAATAATGGCATCTAAATTAGATAAGAAGGTTCCAATTGCATTGGAGTTTACATTATAGATCCGCTTATTTCTAGAGTCTCTGTTCGAGAGTGCTTCTCCTGCCTCTTCTTTTTTAAGGATGACATCCAGTTTTTTAGCGAGTTCTGTCCCTTCAAATTCGAATTTTTCAGAAATTTCCTCGTATTTATTAAACAATAATTCCATGGTGACCTCCGCATCGCCTGCTTTATATCGATCGTATAAGGTTTTGAAATAATTGTATAAAAATTTGGGGTTTGTAAAACTTGCCGCGTCTTGTTGATAGGCCTGGTCAAAAGTGTCGTAAATAACTTTTAAATCCGCTAGTTCGTAATCCAGTAATGCCTGGGCTTTTTTACTGATTATATCCCCAACTACCGATTGGAGTCCTTTTTTAGGAAAATTTTGCACCCACTCGTCGTAAAGTTTAATCAGGTCGGTCTTAGAGGTCTGTTGGTCTTCAGGAGTTCCGTTTTCTATGAAATCCTTTAAAATGCGTTCTCCGTAGGAATAAATTGCCACATTGATGGTAGGACAATCTTTTCTAACGCGCATCCAGGGTTCGTAGGCCGCTTTAAAGTTTTTTACTTTTGCAGACTCTGCAAATATGGAAAGGTCTTGCCTGCATGCATTAATGTCTTGAGCAAGAACAGTAGTCTGGTAAAGTCCTGTAAAAATTAGTGCGATCACACAAAGTTTTCTCATCATTTGAAATTTTAATTATACTTTCTCTTAATAAACCAAATATCGTTTAAGGATAATCCGATTCGCATTGCTACCATGGTTTCTCGAATTAAACCTGATTCTTTTTCCCCTCTTCGACTCAGTTCAAATCCAACATTGGCGTTTGAAAGGCTCCCTAACGGTAAGCCAAGACCAAAAGATATGCCAGTTTCTGTTAAGGGAACGTTATTTACAATAAGGCTCATTTGTTCAGACCGGAATCCGAAACGGTAAACCACCCTACTCCAAAAACTTGTAAACGATGCATAGTTGGGAATATAAAATCCACCAACAGACCATTGCTTGGCATCTCTATAGTCGACGTTAGTTCGGCTAAAAAAATCGTTGCTAAAGTTAGCAGATTTTGTCGAATTTCTTTGAACGCCTAAAAACCATTTTTTGGTTTCCCCAAAACCAAAGCCAATTTTGGTCGTTTCAGAGGTTTCAAGCCTTGTGTTTTCGAGCCCTTGCGCGGCTAAATTAATCTCTTCAAAATCCACGACAGTCTCGTTAGAGATCGACTGGGTATAAAAAATACGATCGTTTTGAGAGTTTAAAAAGGCTTCTGGCTGAAAAGAAAACATTCCTTGCAGCAGGTATTTTTTTTGAATTGGGATATTGGCTTGAGCTGAAAATTGGTAGTTGAATCCAGAAACACTGGACTGATTTGTCAAAAAAGTACCGTTGTCAATGCCCTCAACAAATTGACCTGTACGGTAAAATAAGGTTCCAAAATTATACTGAACGCTTGCCCCAACCGCTAAAAAAGAGGCTAAAGGTACACCAACAGAAAGATAGGTTTGATTGACCCCTCCTTGACCCTCATAACGGTTTAGTAAATCTAAACCTCCCGATGTGTTTGAATCGATAGCTTCAATCTTATAGCCAACGGAAGAATAGGGTAAGATTCCAAAACCAAAACCAAATTTTCCTGCGGGTATGCTG
>JALQVM010000076.1 GCA_023263685.1 Flavobacteriaceae bacterium
ACTGATGCAAACTCCGGACGGACAAATCACAGAACCCTACTCCATCTCAGCCGGGCTGGACTATCCCGGTGTAGGACCTATGCATGCTCATTTGTTTCGCACCAAACGAGCTGAATTTATATCCATTCCGGATCAAGAGGCCATGGACTGGGGCTTAACCCTATCCCAGATGGAAGGTATCATACCGGCCATCGAAACTGCTCATGCTTTTGCCGCACTTGATGTGCGTAAATTTGGTCCTGAAGAAATTATTGTGTTTAACTGTTCAGGTCGAGGGGATAAAGACTTGGACACCTATATAGATTATTTTAAACTGTAATGAATCGCATTGATCAAAAATTTAAGGAAGATAAAAAACTGTTGTCCATCTATTTTTCTGCTGGACATCCTGCATTGGAGGATACAGTTCCCATACTGAAACAGCTCCAAGCCTCAGGAGTGGATATGGTTGAAATTGGCTTGCCTTTTTCTGATCCTTTAGCGGATGGACCCACCATACAAGAAAGTTCAACCCTAGCCTTGCGCAATGGGATGACTACCGAAAAACTTTTTGAACAATTAAAAGGAATACGAGAACACATTGACCTTCCACTTATTGTAATGGGCTATTTCAATCCCATGATGCAATTTGGAATAGAAAAGTTTTGTCAACGCTGTGCGGAAGTAGGAATTGATGGGTTGATCATTCCTGATTTGCCTGTAGCTGTTTATCACGAATCCTACAAAGCCTTGTTTGAACAATACGGTTTGTACAATATGTTTTTAATTACTCCTCAGACCTCAGAGGAACGCATTCGGTATATTGATCAAGTTTCCAACGGTTTCATCTATATGGTGAGTAGTGCAAGTGTTACCGGAGCAAAAAACACCTTTGGAAACGAACAAACAGCCTACTTTGAACGGATCAAAAAAATGGAATTACAAACCCCAACCGTGGTAGGATTTGGCATCAGCAATGCAGACACCTATGAAGCGGCCACTCGAGAAACCCAAGGAGCGATCATCGGATCGGCGTTTATCAAGTTCTTAGAAAACGAAGGCGTTGACCGGATTCCTGAGTTTATTCGCTCCATTAGAAAGTAGGAGTTAGAGCACAGACCCTTGACAGCTGCTTCCTGCTCCTGCTGTACAGCCGTAGCAATGTTGAGAAATACAGATCTCCCGAGCTTGCAATTGGGCTAGATCAAAGTCCTTAATATGTTGAACAGGGCTGGCAACTTTTAGGTCGAGCATTTGGTTAAAATCACAGTCGTAGAGGCTCCCGTCCCATCCCACGGAAAGGGTATTTGTACACATGACATTGGCGACAGCTGCGGGATTAAACGCTTCGACCAATCGATGCATATAGTCTTCGTAATTTTCGGAGGCAATCAGGTATTCTAAAAATCGGCTGATCGGCAAATTGGTAATGGTAAAGAGCCGATGGAAATCAATGTCAAAATCTTTTTTTAGGGCTTTTTTAAAATCATGTTCTAAGGCCTGTTGATTGGCGGGTAAAAAAGCCCCGGAGGGATTGTACACCAAATCCAATAGTAGCTTACTGCCCTGCTGCCCATACCCCACATCATTCAGAGCCTGAAGGGCTTGGATGGACTGAGAAAAAACACCTTCCCCCCGTTGGCGGTCGGTTTTTTCCTTTTTGTAAAAAGGGAGTGATGAAACGACATGTATGCCGTGCTTTTTAAAAAAATGAGGGAGATCGTAGTACTTTTTATTTGCTCTGAGTATGGTCAGATTGGACCGAACGATAAAATCTTCCACCCCTATACTGGCTGCTTCTGCTACAAACCATCGAAAATCGGGATGCATTTCTGGAGCTCCTCCCGTAAGGTCTAGGGTGGTGACTGGGGTCTGCTTTAGAATTTGCAAACAGTAGCTTAAGGTTTCCCTCGACATCATTTCTTTACGATCGGGACCAGCATCTACGTGACAATGGGCACATACCTGATTACACATATAACCCAAGTTCATTTGTAAGATTTCCAACTTTTTCGGTCTTAAGGCATCGGCTGGAAGAGTTTCCAATTTTTCTTTAAATGTAGGCAAGCCTCCAGGAGCAAAAATTCCATTGCTTAAAAACGTCAATTGTTTGCTACTCTCCGCAAGAGCATGTACACGACCTTTGAGGGATTTGGTAGCCATTACATACTGCGCTTTTGGTAGACTTCCATCATTTGAACCCCGTGAACCAATGA
Organism: Flavobacteriaceae bacterium; assembly: GCA_023263685.1. Taxonomy (GTDB): domain Bacteria; phylum Bacteroidota; class Bacteroidia; order Flavobacteriales; family Flavobacteriaceae; genus MS024-2A. The sequence goes on from JALQVM010000076.1 coordinate 2,196, forward strand.
GGCGCCACCGCGTATGGCCGCAGCAACATGAACGGCCTCCATCATTTCTTGTTTGTCTATTCCGCGTTCTAAACCATCTTGGGTATAGGCATCTATACAATAAGGACATTGAACTGTGTGTGCAACCGCCAAGGCTATGAGTGATTTTTCTCGGGCGGTTAAGGCACTTTCTTCAAAAACACTGGCGTAGTATTCAAAAAACTTTTCGCCCAACTCGGGCGACCAGTCGCTGATATTTTTAAACTTTTTTAAATCTTGGCTTTGGTAATACGGTGTATTCATCTCATTTATTTTTTTAAAGTTTAGAAAAATGTTTGAATCCCCGAAACGAAATTATGTTAATCTTGTTAGCAACCCTTATTTCCCTTTCTATTAAAAACCAAATGTCAATTTTATTTTGATTTTTTTATAAAATCTATTATTTTATTTCAAAACTTATTGATTTTAAAATACAAGTAACTAAATAATATTATTAAAAAGTAATCTAAACTATGCGTCTCGAAAGTTAAATAGTATCCAATTGCCCTTAGCAAAATCCCAAAGCTACTATGTTATATCTGCTGAGCAACCCCTTACTAAAGGATTATTTCCCCTTATTTATTTCCAATCTTCTGGTGGTTCTTTTTTTTCTGTTTTTTCAAAACAACAAAAAAAAGACCGATACGGTATATCAAAATCAGATCGCACGGCTGGAAGCACGCTCCCTTCGTGCCCAGATGAACCCCCATTTCATCTACAACGCACTGAACAGCTTGCAAAGTATGATGCTTTTAAAAGGGGAACGGGAAACCAACAGATATATTGGCATGCTGTCCAAACTGTTGCGGTTTACCCTAGAGATGAGCAGTAAAGAAAGCATCACCTTTAGGGAAGAAATTGAGTATTTGGAAGCCTATTTGTGCTTTCAACAAATGCGTTTAGGCAGTAAACTAAATTATAAAATTGATATGGAAAATAGCTTTAAAAGTTCTGCTCAAGAGTATTTAATCCCGCCCTTGCTCATTCAGCCGCTCATTGAAAATGCAATCATTCATGGAATAGGCCCCCTAAAAGATAACAACGGCTGTGTTACGCTCCAAATCAATAAGTCAGCAGATTATTTAAATGTAAAGGTAACCGACAACGGTATCGGCTTATATGCTTCCAAAAAACTAAAAGAAAACAAACCAAAAATACACAAATCATATGCAACACAAATTCTGAGAGAACGGATCGATATTTTCAATTATTTAAAAAAGAAAAACATCCGCTTTACTCTTAAAACCATGGAATTAGATAATAAAATTACAGGGACTGTAGCCCAAATTGAAATACCCATACTACAGCCACTTTAATTCCGCCAATTATTAACTAAAACTATTTTTTATGAGAACTATTATTGTAGAAGATGAGATCAACAATTTAAATTTACTCTCCCATTTTTTAAAAAAGTATTGCCCAGTACCATTTCTGAATTTGATGACAGTGACAACAGCGGCATTTCAGATAAAAAACAATTTAACGGATCAGAGGTAATGTGGACCTTAGTCAATGCGGTCAAAGAACTTACCCAAAAAATCGAAACACTGGAAGCCCGTATTAAGGAATTGGAAAAGAAGTAAGCCCTAAACCCTAGAGAACAATGAAATGATTGATGTTTTTTTACAAAGAAGAATTCGAATACATGTAAAATAAACCGTAAATTCAAAACAAACTTGTGTTGAATTGGAACCCTTACTCATTGTATTTGCAAAAGCACCCCTTTTAGGAAAGGTAAAAAGTCGGCTGGCAGCCGACCTTGGAAACGAAAAAACACTTTGGGTGTATCGGCAATTAGTGTCCAAAACAGAACATGTTTTAAAACAATCTAAGCTCAAAACTGTACTCTTTTACACTGGGGGTACGCCTGAAGACTTCGACTGTTATTTTAAAACTTTAAAAAAAATACCCCAAAGTGGAGCCGATTTGGGCGAACGGATGTCTGCTGCATTTCAGTGGGGTTTTGCTCAAGGCCATTCAAAAATAATCGCGCTTGGTACCGACCTTTGGGACCTAGACCAAGCTACGTTAAACGATGCACTTCACGCCCTAGACCGGGCAGATGTGGTACTGGGTCCTGCTAAAGATGGAGGCTATTATTTGTTAGGGCTAAAAAAATTTTATCCTGAGGTCTTTTTAAATAAACAGTGGGGTGGGCCAAACGTATTACACGACACGCTTAACGATTTAGAGGACAAACCGATTGCGCTTTTGAAGGAAAAATCGGATATTGATTTTTATAAGGATCTAAGTCTTTATCCCGAATTAATGGACCGTATGAATGCATATTTTGATGAAAGAAAAAATTGAAAACAGTGCCCTTTTTTTAAAAAATAAAGGCATAGCTGCTGTAGAATGGGCTGTGGTATTGGGTACCGGTTTGGATGGATTGGCCAATGAAATAGAAATCCTTCAAGAGATTCCCTATCCAGACATTCCCCATTTTCCAGGCGCTAACCAAGCCTATCAAAAAGGGCATTTGCTTTATGGAAAACTTGAGGGTAAACTAGTTTTGGCCTTTCAAGGTCGTTTTCATTTGTATGAAGGATACGACTTTTTTGAAATTACCTATTGGGTTCGTGTATTTGCGGCATTAGGGGGAAAACGATTGATTATTAGCAATGCAGCAGGAGCGATCAACCCAAATTTTGATAAAGGAGAAGTGATGCTGCTCACCGATCACCTCAACCTACAAGGAGGATCCCCTTTAGCCCTAAAAGGGATGGAAACCCTAGGGGAGCTTTTTGTTGACCTCAGCCAACCTTACTCCAAACCCCTTCGATCCCGAGCGCTGAGTCTTGCCAAAACGCACAACCTCAAGCTACATCAAGGAGTGTATGCCGCCGTCGTGGGTCCTCAATTAGAAACCGCTGCGGAATACCGCTACCTTAAAATTATCGGAGCCGATGCCGTAGGGATGTCAACCGTTCCCGAAGTGATTGTCGGCAAACAACTGGGACTTGAAATCATTGCCTTTTCCGTATTAACAGATCGATGCGACCCCGAGGATTTGCACCCCATCGACATCCCCGATATTTTGGCAATGGCAAAAAAGGGAGAACAACAATTGATAAAAATTGTTAAAGGATTGGTAGGCGAGGACTAATTTCTTTACCTTAAAAAAAAATCAAAAATGAGCTATCTTGAAACTACCAAATCAGTCTACAAAGATGCTGCCCTTTCCCCAGCGGTAGGGCTTTGCTGTACTACCACGCCTGTCTGGCAATTTCCAGGCTTGACGATTCCCAAACGGATGCAGGAAATGAATTACGGCTGTGGAAGCACTGTTCATCCCAGAGATTTGGTCAACAATCCGAAAATTCTTTATGTCGGTGTAGGAGGTGGGATGGAACTCTTACAAATGAGCTATTTTTCTCGCCAAAAAAATGGCGTTATAGGAGTGGATGTGGTTGAAGAAATGCTCCTAGCCTGTCAAGAAAATTTTACAGAAGCCGAACGTCAAAACGACTGGTTTAATAAAGCGTATGTACAACTCAAAAAAGGAGACGCTCTGGACCTCCCAATCGAGGACAACAGTGTGGATGTCGCTGCTCAAAATTGCCTCTTCAATATCTTTAAACAAGACGAATTAAGGCAGGCGTTACAAGAAATGTATCGGGTGCTCAAACCGCACGGCAGGCTCGTAATGAGTGATCCCATTTGTGAACAGCCCATGAACGACACCTTGAGAAACGACGAAAAATTACGTGCCTTGTGTTTGTCGGGCTCCATTCCGTTACAAGACTATCTCAACATGTTGACCGCGGTAGGTTTTGGAACACTAGAAATACGTGCCAAACGTCCGTATCGTATTTTAGACACCACCCACTATCCTACGGAGGAAAATTTATACATCGAAAGTATAGAAGTTTGTGCAATTAAAGATCCCATGCCTGAGGACGGCGCTTGTATTTTTACGGGTAAAGCAGCCATTTATTATGGAACAGCTGATTTTTTTGACGACAAAAAAGGGCATGTACTGTTGCAAAATCAACCCCTATCGGTTTGCGATAAAACAGCTGCTGCGCTTCAAAACCTAAACCGAGACGATATTTTTATTTCCCCTTCAACCTATCATTACGACGGTGGGGGCTGTTGCTAACGTGTTATTTTTTACCCCATGAAATCCTCATACCTTTTCCTTTTTATCAGTTGTTCACTGGGTCTAAACGCCCAAAAAAACAAACACAGCCGTTGGAATCAAATGCTGAGTCAGTATGTAGATGCTCAAGGGCAAGTGGATTATAAAAACTGGCTCAGTGAAAAAAATCAGTTGGATGCCTATATCCATACGCTCGAAAAAATGCCGCCTTTGGAAGGGGCAAGTAAAGAAGCAAAACTCGCTTATTGGATCAATGCATACAATGCCTTGACGGTTCAATTAATCCTCGAAAATTATCCTCTAGAAAGCATCAAAGACTTGGACAACCCCTGGGATCGAGATTGTATTACGGTAAACAACCAAACCTATACTTTAGGTGAAATTGAACATGAAATTTTAAGAAAAATGGACGAAGCCCGCATCCATTTTGCGATTAATTGCGCGTCGGCTTCCTGTCCAAAACTTCGCAACGAAGCCTATCAAGAAAAACAATTGGACAAGCAATTGACGGAGGCTACACAAGATTTTTTATCGGATCCCACCAAAAATAAACTCAGCCCAAACCACCTCCAATTATCCCGTATCTTTTTATGGTTTGGTAATGACTTTGGCTCCAAATCGGAACGATTGGAGTTTATTGCTCAGTACAGCGATTTGGTTTTGGATCGGCCAAAAATTGACTATCTATCCTATGACTGGAGCCTTAACCAAACCCATTGAGCTTAGTCTAATCGTACCCGTCCTCAATGAAATCAGACTGTTGCCTGATTTTATGGTATCGCTTCAGCAGCAGTGGAGTCAACCGCATGAAGTACTGATGATTGATGGAGGCAGTTCAGATGGGAGTTGGGAATGGCTCCAGACCCATTGGAAAAAAAACAGTTATCAGACCCCGGCAGGTCGGGCGCAGCAGATGAACTTTGGTGCCCAGCATGCTACCCAAAAATGGTTATACTTTCTTCACATCGACAGTCGCTTACCTAAAAATTTTGATCGTATGATAAGCGAGGCGATACACTCGGGTGCGCGATCGGGTTGCTTTCGACTAAAATTCAATCAAACCAATTGGTTGCTGCGAAGAGCTGCTGCGGGGAGCAAATGGAACCACTTGCTGTGTCGAGGGGGAGATCAATCTCTTTTTCTTTCCAAAAAAGACTTTGACCGCTTCCATGGATACGACAGCCGATATACCGTTTGTGAAGATCTGAATCTGATCAAAAAACTCTATACGTTGGGCAATTTTAAAGTATTGCCAGCCCACATCCTTACCTCCTCAAGGCGGTTTTACCACAACGGAGTGGCACGACTGCTGTTTCATTTCGGAATGATCCATCTAAGCCATTGGTTGGGAGCAGGACCTGATTTTCTGTATCGTTACTACCTTAGATTTGTTCGCTAAACAAGCTCCCCCATAATCCAATAGTAAATTCCAAAAATAAAAATCCAGAGCAAGGCACAAGAGATTAAAAAAATCATGATGTAAAGTGCTCCCGAAAACCAATCGAAGCCGTCGTAAAACTCCTTCAAAATTCGATTGAAAATCAAGAAACAACAAATAAAAAAATAACATAGAGTACGTAAATCATAAGGGTAAAATTTGGGGTTAAAATTTGGGTTTTAGGGTAATTTAAAAATTAGGTTGGTTTATCGAAGACCGCTTTAGTTGTATCCAACAGTTGAGGCATCACATAGTCCCAGCCCTGTTGGCATTGTTTGTAGAGCACATTGCCCAACTCCAGTTGAGCAAAATCACCTTGCTTGATGGTGAGCCTTATACCATCGCCTTTGGGTTCCAGTAAAAAATGCAATTCAGATTGAATTTCAGGGCGTTGGTCAGTGGCCTCATGAAAAACAGTAAAAGCCAAGTGCCGACAGGGTTCGTAAACTAGTACTTGTGCCTTGACATGTGGAACCCAGTTTCCATTCTCCTCTTGAGCTTTCCACACAGCCGCGCTCCCAACCTTCCAATCCGAATGTAATTGGCAATTGTACATATACCGTTCGGTGAGTTGAGGATCGGTTAACAGCTGCCAAACATTAGGAGCTGTAGTTTTTAAAAATCCACTAACGGCAACCCATTGGGAATTAGGACTAGCTGTCATCAGTTAAAAATAGTATGGAAAAAAGGGATCGTAGGTAAGGTCCTTTTCATGGGGTTAAATTTTCTATTCTAAAGGTACAAATAATATTTTTTGAGTCAAAAATAACTACCTTAGTGTTGTGGGTAAAAAGGGGAACCATAGCGGCATAGTTATTTTAGGCAACGGGATTTCCGGAGTCACTACCGCGCGTCATATTAGAAAAAAAAGTACGCTGCCCATCTGTATCGTCTCTGAAGAAAATCCTTATTTTTTTTCGCGTACAGCCCTCATGTACGTCTATATGGGACAGCTACAATTTGAACATACCCAACCCTACGAACACACCTTTTGGGAAAAAAACAATATAGCACTTGTACAAAAAAGAGTGGATCGAATAGAGCCTCAAGAACAGCGGTTGCATTTTGAGGACGGAACGAGCCTTTCCTACGAAACCTTGGTGCTAGCCTGTGGCTCTATCCCCAACAGACTCATTCTACCCGGTCAAGAACTCGATGGGGTTCAAGGCTTTTATCATAAAAAAGATCTCGAACAACTCGAAGCTCGAACAGCCAATATTCAAACCGCCACGGTGGTGGGTGGTGGATTG
>JALQVM010000077.1 GCA_023263685.1 Flavobacteriaceae bacterium
TGATAAAACCCAACGACGGTAGCATATTTTTAGACGATCAAGAAATTACAAAGTATCCGATGTACCGCAGAGCCCAACAAGGAATCGGCTATTTAGCACAAGAGGCCTCAGTATTCAGAAAATTAAGTGTAGAAGAAAATATTTTAAGCGTCCTCCAAATGACCGAATTGAGCAAAGCCGCTCAAAAAGAAAAAATGGAATCTCTTTTGGAGGAATTTGGCTTAAATCACATTCGTAAAAACCGAGGAGACTTACTCTCTGGAGGAGAACGACGACGAACCGAAATTGCACGTGCTCTGGCCACCGACCCCAAATTTGTCTTGCTTGACGAACCTTTTGCAGGTGTAGATCCGGTAGCGGTAGAAGACATCCAACGCATAGTTGCCCATCTTAAAAAGAAAAATATTGGAATCTTGATTACGGACCATAACGTTCAAGAAACCCTAGCCATCACCGACAAGACCTACCTCATGTTTGAAGGAAGTATTTTAAAAGCCGGTACACCCGAAGAACTTGCAGAGGATGAAATGGTTCGAAAAGTCTATCTCGGTCAAAACTTTGAACTCCGAAAAAAGAAACTATCCTTTTAATTGGGTTACTGAATCGAGCCTTAGCTTAAGCTGTTTCGTATGATGCTTAAGATTAAATAAATCACGATCAAAACCGGCACAGCTACCCATTGAAACAGATAAAAGCACGGTAAAACAAACAGCAATAAAATAAACTGGTAGCTGTATTCTCGAAGGTTTAGCGACTTTATCTTAAATGAGAAAAGGGGCAGTCGGATATTCATCAACAAAACAGACAACAAACTAATCACGATTAAAGTTTGATAAGAAGCTAAAAACGGATGAACTCCCGCCAGCAAGGGATGTTCAAGCAACAAAGGTAAGGCTACGATAAACAAGGCATTTGCAGGGGCGGGCAAGCCGCGGAACTCAAAACGCTGTTCGCTATCGATATTAAAGTTGGCCAAACGAATTCCTGCCCCTAGCGGAATAAGAAATCCAACGAGTGCATAAGGAGCAAATGAAAAAGTAAACTCGCTACGGAGCAGTATAAAACTGAGGTCCATTTCTCTAACCCCGCTCTCCAGAAACAATTTGTACATTACCATTCCAGGGGCCAAGCCACTAGTAATCAGATCTGCCATAGAATCAAACTGCAAACCAAATTGACTCTCCACCCGTAAAAGTCGTGCGAAAAACCCATCAAACAGATCAAAAAAGGCTCCTAAAAAAACCATGAGAAAGGCGGCTTCAAATAGGTTTTTAAACGCTAAATAAACCGCAAAACAGCCGCATAAAAAATTTAAAGCCGTAAAAAAGTTGGGAACATTTCGTTTGATGAGGTTCACTTGAAATAAATATTTTTGACAAGATAGTAATTGCAATGGCATCAAAAAAATATAAATTCGCAGAAATGTCTAAGACCAAACTTCATCTATTCCTTGCCTTAACTTCTGGTGTTGCTCTCGGATTAGCATGGCCTACCCACGGTTTTACCTTACTCATTTTCACCGCATTACTTCCTCTTTTTTTTCTTGAAAATTCGATTCGTTCGGACGCATTTCAATTCAAAGGCCTCCGGGTGTTTGCTTATTCTTATTTGAGTTTTTTAAGTTGGAATCTCATTACCACCTGGTGGCTATACAATGCTACTTTTTTTGGAATGGCTTTTGCCAATCTGTGCAACAGCCTCTTCTATGCTTTCTTGTTTTGGTTGTTTTATTGGACAAAGGGTAGGCTCCCGATTCGTGCTGCCCATTTATTTCTCATAGCACTTTGGCTTGCATTTGAAAAACTGCATTTGACGTGGGACTTTTCTTGGACGTGGCTCAATCTGGGGAATGTTTTTTCTGAAAAAATTTATTGGATCCAGTGGTATGAATACACCGGCACCTTTGGGGGAAGCCTATGGGTTTTGGGAATCAATATTGGGTTGTACAGCAAGCTAAAGGACTACAACCTGCGGCAAGGAATTCCATTATTGTTAAAAAAAATAGCTTTACCCCTTGTAGCTATTGCCCTGCCTGTAGCGTTTTCATTATTCTTGTACCAAAAGGTAGCAGACGTAGAACCCACGATCAAGGTGCTCATGCATCAACCCAATGTAGACCCCTACGACACCAAATACAAGTTGACGAATACTGAATTTTTAGCCGCCTTCAGCGACCAACTAAAACCCCATCTCCATGCAGGTATCGATTACGTACTCAGTCCTGAAACCTATTTTGCTGAAGGGTATGGCGAACAACTCCAAGGCTTTGAACAGTCGATCCTTTATCAAAAAATGCAACGAGAACTGGTAAAGTATCCCAATATTCAATGGATTACCGGCATGCAATATTACAACCTATACCGGCAAATAGAGGCCCCTTCGCTTACTGCTAACAAAGTAAGAGACGGGCTTTGGGTAGAGTACTACAACAGCGCCCTCGGGGTTCAGTCGAGAGCAAAAGCACAACTTTACCACAAATCTAAACTCGTAGTAGGCATAGAAAATATGCCTTTTAAAGCCCTGCTTAAACCGCTTTTAGGTGAGTTGTTAATCGATCTTGGAGGGACCGTAGCCGGAAGAGTAACGCAAAAAAACAGAACGGTATTTACCCATTCCAAAAGCAAGGTCAAAACCGGACCCATTATCTGTTGGGAATCGGTATTTGGAGCGTTTGTTACCGACTATGTCAAAGAAGGGGCTGATTTTCTAGCCGTAATTTCAAACGATGCGTGGTGGGGCAATACCCCCGGTCACAGACAATTATTATGCTATACCCGTCTCCGAGCAATTGAAACCCGACGCGATATTGCACGCGCTGCCAATACAGGAATTTCAGCTGTAATTGATGCCAGAGGAGAACTGCGCACGCAGTCTCAATACAACACAAAAACGGTCCTGGAAGGGGCCGTGGCTCCCCGATCTGAAGTGACCTTTTATGTGCGTTATGGAGACATCATCGGTCGGTGGGCGATATTTGTATGTGGCATTTATTTCCTGCTTGCACTCAGCGGTAGGCTTAAAAAGGACAAAAATACACCCATTTCCAAGCCCTACTAACCTATTTTTAATACCTTTGGCATATCTCTAGTAAGACCTAGACGGATAGATGAAGCGCGATTATGAAAGAGTTTAAAGTATATACCAAGACAGGAGACAACGGTATTACCAGTCTAGTGTCTGGTAAAAGAGTCCCCAAACACGATATTCGGATTAAGGCTTACGGAACCATAGACGAGCTCATCGCTTGGCTAGGACTTATTCGTGATACCACGAATTTTGACTATGCCATTGCCCCTCTGATCAGAATCCAAAAACAATTGATGACGGTCGCTTCTCAATTGGCTGCAGAATCACAAGAAGATTTTCCAAAAAATTTGACTCCCCTGCAACCCGATGAGGTTCAATTTGTGGAACAAGAAATCGATCAGTTGACGGAAAAATTACCCCCCTTGAGAAATTTCATAATTCCAGGAGGCCATGTGCTGGTATCCTATACCCACCTTGCCCGTTCCGTATGCAGAAGAGCGGAGCGTTACGTAACCGAATTAGACCATCAAGCCCCTGTTTCTGCAACGCTTATTGCCTATATTAATAGGCTTTCAGACTACTTTTTTACCCTTTCGAGAATGTTTGCTGTAGATTTGGGAATTGAAGAGGTAAAATGGAATGGAAACTAAATCTTTAAAAAAGTTGCACACATTCGATAAAAATTTATTTTTGCAAAAATAAATCAACCGTATTATGTATTGGACACTTGAACTTGCTTCTTATCTAAGCGACGCCCCTTGGCCGGCTACTAAAGATGAGTTAATAGATTTTTCAATCCGTACTGGTGCCCCGCTTGAAGTTGTTGAAAATTTACAAGCTATGGAAGACGAGGAGGATATTTATGAATCCATAGAAGAAATTTGGCCCGACTTCCCCACCGAAGAGGATTACCTCTGGAATGAAGATGAATATTAATGAGCTGTTAGAAAGCTTGAAAAGTCTCTTTAATGAGGCTTTTTTTTTACTTACATTTGAGGGAAAATAAATACGAAGACACCCCTAACTAATTCTATGAGTTTTTTAAATAGCATTCTAAAGACCTTTGTTGGTGATAAAACCAAAAAAGACCTCAGTATAATCACCCCTCTAATTGCAGAGATCAAAACCTTCGAAAAGCAATTAGAAAGCCTTTCTAACGACGATTTACGGTATAGAACAGTTTTTTTTAAAGAACAAATAGCCCAAGTCAGAGCCCCTTTTGACGAGAAAATCAATACCCTACTCGAAGAAGTAAAATCGATACAAGACTTAGATCAAAAAGAGGCAATGTACCAACAGGTAGACGAGCAAAACGAAGCAGCCCAAAAGGCTTCAGAAGACCTCCTCAATCAGATATTGCCCGAAGCCTTTGCTGTAGTCAAAGAAACCGCCAAACGATTTAAAGAAAATAAAACCCTAGAGGTTACCGCCTCAGAGACAGACGGTATCCTTTCTACTACTAAAACTTACGTTCAGCTCAAAGGCGATAAAGCCCTCTGGGCCAATTCTTGGGATGCTGCAGGAAAACCCATAACCTGGGACATGGTCCATTATGACGTACAGCTGATCGGAGGAATTGCGCTCCATCAAGGAAAAATTGCCGAAATGCAAACCGGGGAAGGAAAAACGCTGGTAGCAACCTTACCCGTTTACCTCAATGCTTTAACAGGAAAAGGAGTTCATCTGGTTACCGTTAATGACTATTTGGCCAAACGGGATAGTGCTTGGATGGCTCCCTTATTTGAATTTCATGGCTTAAGTGTGGATTGTATAGACTACCATCAACCCAACAGCCCCGAAAGAAGAAAAGCCTATCAGGCAGATATTACTTACGGAACCAATAACGAATTTGGGTTTGATTACCTAAGGGACAATATGGCGCATACCTCGTCGGATCTCGTTCAAAGAAAACACAATTACGCCATAGTGGATGAGGTAGATTCTGTATTGATTGACGATGCCAGAACCCCCCTTATCATTTCAGGGCCTACCCCCGAAGGCGACCGCCACGAATTTGATGCACTCAAGTCTAAAGTTTCGAGCTTAGTCTCCCAACAGCGAAGCCTGCTCACCGCAGTGCTTGCAGAAGCCAAAGCCAAAATCAAAGCGGGGGATACCGAAGAAGGAGGCATTTTATTACTACGCGTGTTTAGAGGGCTTCCCAAAAATAAAGCCTTGATCAAATTTCTGAGTGAAGAAGGCGTCAAGCAGTTGCTGCAAAAGACTGAAAATCACTACATGCAGGACAACAATAGAGAAATGCATAAAATAGATCAAGAACTTTATTTTATCATCGATGAAAAAAACAACCAAATTGAATTGTCGGAAAAAGGGATCGAAATGCTCTCCGAAGGCAATGAGGATAAAAACTTTTTTGTACTCCCCGAAATTGGTGGAGAACTTGCTAAAATAGAAGCAAAAGCATTAGACCCCAAAAAAGAAGCTCAGGAAAAAGAAGCTCTGTTCAAAGAATTTGACATCAAAAGCGAACGCATTCACAGCATGAATCAGCTGCTGAAAGCCTATACCCTTTTTGAAAAAGACGTGGAATATGTCTTGATGGACAACAAGGTTAAAATTGTCGATGAGCAAACGGGTCGGATCATGGAAGGCCGTCGCTATTCGGATGGCTTACACCAAGCCATTGAAGCCAAGGAAAATGTAAAAATCGAAGCGGCTACACAAACGTATGCAACGATTACCCTGCAAAACTATTTCAGAATGTATCAAAAACTTTCTGGAATGACGGGTACAGCCATAACCGAGGCAGGGGAATTTTGGGAAATCTACAAATTGGATGTCATCGAAATTCCTACCAACCGACCGATAGCCAGAAAAGACGAAAACGATCTTATTTACAAAACCAAGCGTGAGAAATACAATGCGGTAATTGAAAAAGTAACCGAACTTTCTCAGGCAGGAAGACCCATTTTAATCGGGACTACTTCAGTAGAAATATCAGAATTACTGAGTAAAATGCTCAACATTCGCAAAATAAAACACAATGTCCTCAATGCGAAAATGCATAAAAAAGAAGCCGACATTGTGGCCGAAGCAGGAAACCCAGGGGTAGTAACCATAGCCACCAATATGGCCGGACGGGGTACAGATATCAAACTTACCCAAGAAGTAAAAGAAGCAGGAGGTTTGGCGATCATAGGTACAGAACGCCACGACTCCAGACGTGTAGACCGCCAGCTCAGAGGGCGTTCAGGACGACAAGGAGATCCGGGAAGTTCCCAATTTTACGTTTCCCTTGAAGATAATTTAATGCGTTTGTTTGGTTCTGAGCGCGTCGCTAAAGTGATGGACCGCATGGGGCTCGAGGATGGTGAAGTAATTCAACATTCCATGATGACCAAATCGATAGAGCGTGCTCAAAAGAAAGTCGAAGAAAACAACTTCGGGATCCGCAAGCGCCTGCTGGAGTACGATGATGTCATGAGTGCCCAAAGAGAGGTAATTTACAAAAGAAGACGGCACGCCTTAGAAGGATCTAGACTCAAGTTGGACGTACTCAACATGCTGTACGACACCTGTGAAGATATCGTCCTTCAAAACAAAGCAGCAAAGGATTACAAAAATTTTGAATTTGAAATTATCAGCAACTTTTCAATGACTTCCCCTCTTTCTGCAGAAGCATTCGAAACGCTTCCTGAAACCGAGTTAATTTCAAAACTATACCAAGCCCTTTTGGACTATTACGAGGAAAAACAAATTCAAAATGCACAACAAGCCTTTCCTGTGATCAAAGAGGTGTTTGAACGGCCGGGAAATAAATTTGAACGTATCGTCGTACCTTTTACCGATGGGGTCAAGTCGCTTAATGTAGTGACCAACCTAAAGGAGGCGTATGAAACGAAAGGAAAAAATTTAATCGAGGATTTTGAACGCAACATTACCCTAGCCCTAATAGACGAGGCGTGGAAAGTTCACCTCCGTAAAATGGATGAATTAAAACAATCGGTTCAATTGGCGGTTCACGAGCAAAAGGACCCTCTTTTGATTTATAAATTTGAGGCTTTTGAGCTTTTTAAATCCATGCTGAACACCTTGAATAAAGAAGTGCTTTCCTTTTTGATCAAAGGAAGTTTACCTTCCCAAAATGCTTCGAGCATTCAAGAAGCCAAACGTCCTAAGCCCAGACAAAAATTGAATATTTCCAAAGACGAAGTACTCAATACCGAAGAAATGGCGCAACGAAGCAGGCAAGTAGGTGCAGGTGCAAGTCAGCAGCAACGACAACCCTTAGAGACCATTACTAGAGAACAACCAAAAATTGGGCGTAATGAAAAAGTTACGATCAAAAACATCGCTACGGGCGAAACCAAAACGGTAAAGTTTAAACAAGCCGAACCGCTGATCAAGCAAGGCAGTTGGGTGATTAGTTCCTAAATCATTAACTTTAAATAAAAGTTTATGCCATGGAGGCTTATGCAGCAGTACTTTTATGGGCAATACCTGGTTTTTTTGTACTTGTTTTGATTGAAATAGCTTACGGTCATTTCACCAAAAAACAAACCTACACCCTGATGGATACCTTGTCGAGCTTAAGCTCGGGTATGACCAACGTGCTCAAAGACGTACTTGGACTGGCTTTTATTCTTATTTCCTACCCGTTTTTAGTTACCCACCTCAGCTTGATTGAACTGGAGTCCACTACTTTGATTTATATCCTTGCCTTCATTGCAATTGATTTTGCCTCTTATTGGATCCACCGGCTGAATCATAAAATCAATATTTTTTGGAACAACCACATCATCCACCACAGCAGCGAAGAATTTAATCTCGCCTGTGCCTTACGGCAAAGCATTTCTAATCTCATCGGTTTTAGTGCCCTTTTTTTACTTCCTGCAGCCTTTTTAGGAATCCCGGCTGAAGTTATTTTAACCTTAAGTCCTTTGCATCTTTTTGCTCAATTTTGGTACCATACCCGCCATATCGGCAAGCTGGGTATACTGGAATATATTTTGGTTACTCCTTCCCAACACCGTGTTCACCACGCCATCAACCCTCGCTATATCGATAAAAATTTAGCTGCTATTTTTTGTATTTGGGACCGCATTTTTGGAACTTTTCAAGAAGAACTAGACGAGGAGCCTCCCGTATACGGAACCTTAAAACCCGTTCAAAGCTGGAACCCCATCTGGATCAATTTTCAACATGTATGGGTGTTGCTAAGAGATGCTTGGTATACCAAAAGTTGGCGCAGTAAACTCAAAATCTGGTTTATGCCTACCGGTTGGCGCCCCCTCGATGTGAAAGATCGGTTTCCACTACTTTCCAGAGAAACCAATACAGCACTTCGATACAACCCCCAGTACAGCAACCCATGGAAGGCCATTGCCCTTTTTCATTTTACGGTATTGGTGTATCTGCTGATTTTTTTACTGAGCCAATTCAGCGAATTGGAAACAGCCTTTCAATTGAGTTTCGGGTTACTACTCCTGCTTTCGATCTTCGGTTTTACAGCCCTTATGGATTTTTATGCTTGGGCACCTAAAGTTGAGCTCTTTCGAGGGGGTTTAGGTCTGGTTTATTTATTTTTACCGCAAACGCAAAACGTATGGGAAGCGTATCCAATCAATCAGTCGATCGTATTCGGGTATTTTATCGCCTCCATCCTCCTGGCGGTATGGGCTAAAAAACAAGCTCCTCAACGTAGATTAGTATTAAATTAAATGCCTGAGCAACAACTTGATTACCTCATCATCGGCCCTGCT
>JALQVM010000078.1 GCA_023263685.1 Flavobacteriaceae bacterium
CCAATGGAATTTACTCCTGTAAAAATCAAAGGATTGCGAGCCACTTTACTGTAGGGCGGGATATCTTTTCTCACCAAAGAACCTCCTGAAACAAAAGCAAAATCTCCGATTTTACAGAATTGTTGAATTGCGGTTAGTCCTCCCAATACAACATGATCCCCAACGGTAATATGTCCAGCTAGGGTACTGTTGTTTGAAAAGATACAGTGATTGCCGACCAAACAGTCATGTGCAATATGAGAATACGCCATGATCAGGCAATGCGAGCCCACTTCGGTCTTTCCTGTGGCATAAGTTCCTCTGTTGATGGTTGCACATTCTCGTACCACCGTATAATCCCCGATAATAGCCAAGGAATCTTCTCCTTTAAACTTTAAGTCTTGAGGAATGGCTGAGATGACAGCTCCGGGAAATATTTTACAGTTTGCACCGATTCGTGCTCCGTCCATAACGGTTACGTTGGAACCTATCCACGTATTCTCGCCAATTTCTACATCGGCATGTATGCAGGTAAAGGGGTCAATGGAAACGTTAGATGCGATTTTTGCGCTGGGATGAATTTGGTTTAAAGAAATTGTCATGAAGATTTAGGGTTTTCGTCTCGAAATTTGAGCCATAAGATCGCCTTGGCTGACCAATTGGTCGTTGACAAAAGCATAGCCTCTCATATTGCAAATTCCTCTACGGATTGGGGTTAAAAGTTCTAATTTAAAAATTAAGGTATCGCCCGGATAAACGGGGCGTTTAAATTTGACATTGTCTATTTTCATAAAAAAAGTCAAATAATTTTCAGGATCGGGTACGGTGCTCAACACCAACACCCCTCCTGCCTGCGCCATGGATTCTATCTGCAAAACGCCTGGCATTACTGGTGCTCCAGGAAAATGACCCTGAAAGAATGATTCATTCATGGTCACATTTTTTAATCCTACCACATGCTGATCAGAAAGCTCTAAAACCTTATCCACCAATAAAAAAGGAGGTCGATGCGGTAGCATATTCATGATCTGATTGATGTCCATGACCGGAGGCTTAGACAAATCAACTACTGGAGCAATCGATTTTTTTTGAGTTTTGATTGCATTCAGCATTTCTTTGGCAAAATCCGTATTGATTTTATGCCCAGGTTTTGTGGCAATGATTTTTCCTTGAATGGGCATCCCTACTAAAGCAAGATCCCCCATCAAATCCAAAAGTTTGTGACGGGCTGCCTCGTTGGGATAATTCAACTTGAGATTATCCAAAATTCCATTAGGCTTTACGCTAATTTGATCTTTCCCAAATGCCTTTTTTAAACGTTCCATATTGGATTCCGCCAAAGGTTTATCCACGTAAACGATGGCGTTGTTTAAATCGCCTCCTTTAATTAGCCCGTTTTCTAATAACAGTTCGAGTTCATGTAGGAAGCTAAACGTTCTTGCAGGGGCTATTTCCTTTCCGAAATCTTCAAGTTTGTGTAGATTCGCGTTTTGGGTACCCAACACATTGGTTTGAAAATCAATCATCACGCTAAAAGAAGTCTCTGCAGCAGGCAGTACAATAAGTTCACTTCCCGTTTCAGGATCGCTTAATTGATGTACTTCTTGCACTACAAACACTTCCTGCTCCTCCTCTTGAGCGCTAAGCCCTGCCTTTTCAATGGCTTCGGTAAAAGGCTTTGAAGAACCGTCCATGATGGGAATTTCTGAACCGTTAATTTCTACCCTACAATTGGATACAGATGCTGCGAATAAAGCTGCTAAAAGGTGTTCGGTGGTTTGTATTTGAACTCCCTCAAGGTTTAAGGTGGTTCCGCGTTCTGTGCGGGATACAAAATTAGCAAGCGCGGGAATTTCAACTTGAGGGTCAAGGTCTGTTCGAACAAATAGGATTCCTGTATTTACAGCGGCGGGATGCAAAGTCATTTCAATCAGTTCTCCAGTATGCAAGCCGACCCCTTGTAATGAAATTGGTTTAGATAAAGTCTGCTGTGATTTTGTTTTTGCAATCATATTATTTGTTTTTTTCTAACTGAGCCAATCGTGACTCTAAAGTGGGTAATCGCTTAAATAGGGCGTACGATTTGTAAAATGATTTGTAGTCTATGGCTGGGGTTCCTTGAACAACTCCTCCGTCGGGTATGTTTTTTATAACTCCCGTCTGCCCTTGAATCTGAACACAATCTCCCAGGGTTAAATGACCTACGATGCCAACTTGTCCACCAATTACGCAACGAGAACCTATTTTGGAAGAACCTGCAACTCCTGTCTGAGCGGCTATTACCGTATGCGCTCCAATTTCTACATTATGAGCGATTTGCACCAAATTATCAAGCTTGACCCCCTCGCCTATTAACGTTGCCCCAAGCGTCGCTCGATCTACGGTGGTATTGGCTCCTATTTCTACATTGTTTTTAACAATAACCTTCCCCAACTGAGGAATCTTCAAATAGGCTTTTTTCTCCTGAGGAGCAAACCCAAAACCGTCTGACCCGATCACTACTCCGGCATGCAAAATACAATTGGAGCCAATTTCGGTCTCGTCTAATATGGTCACTCTCGGATGGAGCTGGGTGTCTTGTTTTATCGTTACATGAGCTCCAATAACACAATGAGCTTCAATTCTGACTCCAGACTCAAGGGTGCTGTTGGCGCCTATGCAGACATAGGGTCCAATAAAAACATCCTCACCTAGCTTTACTGTAGGGTCAATGACCGCAGTAGCATGAATGCCTTGTTGTTGTTGTTTCTTTTTTTCTTTGGACCAATAAATCAGCAGTTGAGTAAAAGCCGCATATGCATCTTTAACCCGAATTAAGGTAGTCCTTACCGCATCATCAAGTTGTAAGTCGTTGGACACCAAAACGGCACTTGCTTTGGTTTTGGATAGGTGAGGTAAATATTTATTGTGTGCTAAAAAGGAAAGGGATCCTTCTTCAGCATCTTCTATTCTGGAGAGGCTTTGAATTGTTACACTTGCATCGCCTTCTACCGTTCCATCAAGCCTTTTAGAAATTTCTAAGGCATTAAATTTCATTTTGTAAAATTAGGGATTTATGGGGAATTAACTTGTTTTGGATAGCATAAATAATACTTGGTTATTGGGGTTGAAAACTGTTTAAAATCCAAATAGGGTATTGCATCCGCCAATGGGAATACCGACCCTTTTTTGTCTAGTATCAGCAGCTGAGATTCATCCGTCAGGTAGGTTTGATTGGTTATGCTTCCACTAAAAACAAAATAGCCGTTTGTGGCGCTATCTTCCTGAGGGCGGTTCAGTCGTAACGTTTGTTTCTCAATTTCCTCAGGAGTATAAGCTTCTTCTCTTACTTTAATCTTGGGTAATTTACGATGTAAAAGTTGACTGGATAATTGAGCTAAAACCGTATCGCTGTGTTTTTCCCAAGATTTTAATAATTGTATAATATCGGTATCGTCCAGAGTCAAATAATGCAGCAACACTTCCGTATTGAGCTCCTCTGATTCTTTTTGCAACAAAGGATAAAGACTCGGTGTATCTTTTAGTTTTAAGACTCCCGATTGAATTAAATACTGAAAGCGTTCTATGGTTTTGACTAGAAGCATCTCGGCAGCCAAGCTGGTTTTGTGTAAATACACTTGCCAGTACATCAGGCGTCTGGCGAGCAAAAACTTTTCCAAAGAATGAATCCCCTTGACTTCAAAAACCAATTGCTCCTCTTTGACATTCATCATGGCCAAGATGCGACTCGTATTGATATTTCCCTCCGTGACCCCAGTGTAAAAACTGTCGCGTTTGAGGTAGTCCAATCGGTCGACATCCACCTGGCTGGACACCAACTGGTGCATGAATTTTCGAGGGTATTGATCCGTAAATATCTTATAGGCCAAATCCAATTTTCCTTTAAAGATTTCATTTAAAAGAGAAATGACTCGTAGCGATAGGGTTTCGTGATGGATTCCACGCAAAAGCGTTTTTTCAGTTGCATGAGAAAAAGGCCCGTGACCAATGTCGTGCAGCAAGATGGCAATTTGCATAGCTTCGCGCTCTTCTGCACTAATAATTACCCCTTTACTTACCAAAACCTCGATCGCTTTTTGCATGACGTGCATGGCTCCTAATGCGTGTTCAAACCGAGTGTGATGGGCCCCAGGATAAACCAAGCTAGACAAACCCATTTGAGCAATGCGTCTCAGGCGTTGAAAGTATGGATGATTGATAAGTTCTAAGATCAATTCCGTTTCAATGGCAATAAATCCATAAATTGGGTCGTTAAATAAGGTGCTTTTTGGGTAGGTCAAGACTTACATAATTAGGAACAAATATACTAAATGAATTGGATCAAAGTTTTATGGGTGGATGATGAGATCGAAATGCTCAAACCCCACTTTTTGTTTTTAAAAGAACGCGGCTACGAAACTACCCCCTGTACCAATGGATTAGATGCCTTAGATCTGATTAAAGAAATCTCTTTTGACATCGTTTTATTAGATGAGAACATGCCCGGATTAAACGGACTAGAGACTTTGAATGGCATAAAAAACAATTCCCCAGATTTGCCCGTGGTCATGATTACCAAAAACGAAGAGGAACAGATCATGAATGAAGCGATAGGCGCAAAGATTTCTGACTACCTGATTAAACCCGTAAACCCCAATCAAATCTTACTTTCGCTCAAAAAAATTTTAGAACACAAAAGTCTGATTGCTGAAAAAACAACTCAAAATTACCAACAACAATTTCGAGAGTTGTCTCTTTCTCTCCTCCATTTAGAAACCCATGAGGATTGGATCGAACATTACAAAAGATTGATGTATTGGGAATCTGAATTAGAATCCCTTGAAGACCCTAGCCTGTTTGAAGTTTTCGAAACTCAAATGCAAGAGGCCAATGTTCAATTTGCCAAATTTATTGAAAAGAATTACAGCGATTGGATGCAAGGCAAAGGCGGTCCAATTTTATCCCATCAGGCATTTGAACACTTTGTCTGTCCACAGTTAAAAGAACACCAACCCACTTTGCTTCTCATGATTGACAATTTGAGATTTGATCAATGGAGAACGATAGCTTCAGAGGTCAAAGACTATTGCAAACTACTGAGTGAACACAGTTATTTCAGCATACTACCTACTGCCACCCAATATGCTAGAAATGCCTTTTTTGCAGGACGCACTCCGCTGGATCTTAGCAAAACCTTTCCTCAATGGTGGAAAAACGACACCGACGAAGGAGGGAAAAATTTACATGAATATAAATTGCTACAAACCCTATACAGCCGTCTGAGAATTGATCGCCCAATGAGTTACCTTAAAATAACGCAAATAGAGCAGTGTCAGCAACTCATCAAAAACTTACAAAACCATACCCATGAGGGACTCACTACTGTGGTTTACAATTTTGTCGACATGATTTCCCATGCCAAAACAGAAATGGAAGTCATCAAAGAATTGGCCCCAGACAACAAAGCCTATCGATCCCTTACGGCCAGTTGGTTCAAAAATAGTCCACTTAAAGACTTGATAAAAAAAGCCTCAAGCCTTGGCTTTCAAATTTTACTTACCACGGACCATGGAACGATAAACGTAGGTCATCCAAGCGAGGTGATTGGCGACAAAGAAACAAGCCTCAACTTACGGTACAAAGCTGGAAAAAGCCTGACCTTTCAACCGAAAGACGTCATCCACTGCAAACATCCCGAAAGTTTTCAACTTCCTTCATTTTACGGAGTAAACAGCAGTTATATTTTTGCAAAAAACGATTCCTATTTTGTTTATAAAAATAATTACAACCAGTACGCCAGATTCTTTAACAACACCTTCCAACACGGAGGAGTGTCCTTGGAAGAAATGATCATTCCATTTGTTGTATTAAACCCTCGATAAGCTTATTTTTGCGGGATGCAATTGACTTATCAACTTGATGAAATCGAGCAGGCCGCTGACTTTCTTTTAACACAGGCTACGACCTCTATCATTCGAATAGATGGAGCCATGGGCGCGGGTAAAACCACCTTGATCTCAGCCGCTACACAAAAATTAGGCGTAATGGATACGGCCAGCAGTCCTACTTTTTCTTTAGTCAACCGCTATCAAAACCGGAATGAAGTTTTCTACCATTTTGATTTTTACCGCCTCAATCATGCTGATGAAGCCCTAGATTTTGGTCTTGAAGAGTATTTGGAGTCCGGAAGCATTTGCTTTCTTGAATGGGCTGAAATCATTGCCCCCCACCTTCCCCTGGAATACGATCATTTTGTCATAGAACAACAGGAGGAGGGAAAACGGATTTTAAAAAAAATAAAGCACATCGATTCATGAAATTTCTTTACCGTTTAGGATTCTATCTTGGAGGCTTTTCTGTGGGCTTAATTTTTTTAGCCTTTATTTTAAATGGTAAAAAAACCAGTTGCAACTACACGCCTAACGCACGGGTAATTGACAATTTACTCCAAAAAGAACTTGTTATTCCTCAAGCAATTACATCCACTCATCCAGAGTTAAATAGGGATCAACTAAAAGCAATCATCACCAAGGGAAAAGTAAATTTTTCTAAAAGCGATACCCAAAGAGATTCCTGTAAAATATATCATATCGAGGCCGCAGACCGTAAAACGGCTTTTATTGAGCTAACGAACTGCACAAAAACAGTAACCCTTATTTCAATTCAGGGGTTTTAGCTTGTTTTCTTCTCTTCAATTCTTTTTTGATCAAACTCAATTCCCTGGGGCTTTGCCCTCCTACAGAAGTATTCTCTTCAGCCCTTCGGATAAGGTATGGTATCACCTCTTTTACGGGTCCGTAAGGAAGGTATTTGACGACCTGATACCCTTGGGCTGCCAAATTAAAAGAAATGTGATCTGCCATTCCGTAGAGTTGGGAAAACCAAATTTTTGAGTAATCAGCCGGTAGCTGTTGCTCCTTCATCCATTGTATTACGCGTTGTGCACTGTCTTCACTATGGGAACCCAAAAACAATTCGCAGCGGTCTAGACAAGTTAAAATCAAAGCTAGAGCGGCATTAAAATTCGCATCTGTTGCCTCTTTAGAGCTGCAAAGCGGAATGTCATATCCCTTTTCAAGGGCTCGTTTGGTTTCTTTTTCAATGTAGGCCCCCCGCACCAGTTTAATTCCCAATTGAAATTTTTCTTCAGTTGCCGTCTTGATAAGGCAGTTCAAATACGGCAATCGATCTTTTCGATACAATTGTGCCGTAGTGAAAATTAAAGCCCTCTCCCCAGTATTAAACAGACGCATCAGGTCTAAAGCAATTTCATCTATGGCATCTTGCAACCAAGATTCTTCTGCATCAATCAGTAGACGGACGCCTTTGTTTTTTGCGACTTCACAACACCGATTGATGCGTTCTAAAACCCGAGACCATGCTTCAGACTCTTCTTTATTAAAAGAAATCCCAGCAGTTTTCTTTTTAAAAAGAGCTGCCGAGCCCAAAGCCGTTGCTTTAAATACAGCAAATGGAAGACCTGGATTAGCAGAGGATAACGACACGGTTTCTAGCACTCGCTCCAAGCTAGCATCCATTCCTGCTTCAGTTCGTTGCCCTTCGGCAGCATAGTGCATATACGATTTGATGTTGACTTGACTGAGCAAGTTTACCAATTTCATCGAATCGTTGTCCGAAGTACCCGCGCAAAATTGTGTATAGACGGTATTTTTTAAAAGCGAGTGGATGGGCAACCCTATACGAAGCAAGAAAAGCACCAGCTTTCCTCCAACAGAGACAAGAATTTGCTTTGAAAAGAGCTTAAAAAGCAGATAGGCCTTACGAAGTTCTTGATCAGATTTTAAGTTGTAGGCTGTTTTTGTATCCTCAAACCGAACCATTGCAGTAATTTTTAACTATGAAACGCTCTAATTTTTATGCTGTAATAAAGGGACAAAACGAAATCGTCCAAATTTTTCTTGATCAAAAGAATTTACTCCTGTTTTTGTAAAGCGCATCATAAACTGTTCCTCCTCTCCTAGTGGAATAATTAATTTTCCGCCTAATTTCAATTGAGTAAGCAGGGATTTGGGAAGCTCTGGAGCTGCAGCCGTGACCAAAATTCTGTCGTAGGGAGCGGCATCTTCATGTCCTAAATACCCATCCCCAAAGAGGTGTTTTTTTGGTCTCAGCCCTAATTGGGTGAATAAACGCTGTGTTTTTTTAAAAAGCAACTGTTGCCGCTCCACCGTATATACCTGTGGAGTGATTCCTAACAAGACTGCCGTTTGATAACCCGAACCGGTACCTATTTCCAAGACCTTGGAAGACGGTTTTAACTGGAGCAATTCTGTTTGAAAAGCAACGGTATAGGGCTGCGAAATGGTTTGCTCTGCAGCAATCGGATAGGCCTTGTCTTCGTAAGCGAAATTGACCAAGGCAGGATCCATAAATAGATGTCGGGGCACCCCTGCCATTACCTTTAAGACCCGTTCATCTTTAATGCCTTTTTCTCTCAGTTGTTCGATCAACTGCTTCCTTTGTCCTTGATGTTTTGTGCTGTCTCGCATAGCAAACAAAATTAGTTTAGTTTTTCTAAATTATTATGAATTTGATTGTACTTTTGAGTCAAAGTGTACACATGATTAAAATTGGTGTTTTTGGAGCAGGTCATTTAGGTAAAACGCATTTAAAATTAGCTGATGCCTCACAAAAACTCGATTTGATCGGGTTTTATGATCCCAATCCAGAAACGGTCCATAAAGTCAGCTCCACTACCCCTTACCAAGCCTTTGAAAGTCC
>JALQVM010000079.1 GCA_023263685.1 Flavobacteriaceae bacterium
ATATCATATGAAAAACGACAACAAAAAGATTTTAATCGTTGAAGACGATTCTAATTTTGGAAATATTTTAAAAGAATACCTAAGCCTAAACGATTACGACATCACCCTAGCCAAAAATGGGATTGAAGGTTTTGAAAAGTTTAAAAAAGAAGACTTTGACCTCTGCATACTGGATGTAATGATGCCCTACAAAGACGGCTTTACTTTAGCCAAGGAAATTCGAGAAATCAATGAAATTGTTCCAATTTTTTTCCTTTCCGCAAAACACCTTAAGGAAGATGTGTTAAAAGGATTTAAATTGGGCGCTGATGATTATTTAACCAAGCCCTTTGATTCAGAGGTATTGCTTGCAAAAATCAAAGCAATTTTAAATAGAAGTAAGGAATCTAATGTACAAGTAAACGACACCTTTGAATTTACCTTTAGCAATTTTTCCTTTAATTCAAAACTTCGCTATTTAACCTATAAAAACGAGGAACCCATTAAATTGTCCCCCAAAGAAAATCATTTATTGCGTCTCTTGGTGATTCATCTCAACGATTTGTTACCGCGTGAGCTCGCTTTAAATAAAATTTGGCGAGATGACAATTACTTTACTTCTAGAAGTATGGATGTTTATATTGCCAAGCTTAGAAAATACTTAAGTGCGGACGAAAAAGTTCAAATTCTCAACATTCACGGAGAAGGGTTCCGATTGGTCATCAATTAGCATTCCTAGGATGGTATTGCTCCATTACTTTTTTGAGGTGATGGCGGTCTAAATGGGTATATACCTCTGTGGTGGTAATACTTTCATGCCCCATTAATAGTTGTATGGTTCTCAGATCGGCACCGTTTTCTAAAAGATGTGTGGCAAAGGAGTGTCTAAAGGTATGGGGGCCAATTTGCTTCTGAATACCGGTTTTGTTAACCAATCCTTTGATCATGGTAAAAATCATTTGTCTGGTTAAGGCACGCCCATTTCTGTTTAAAAAGACGATGTCTTGATCGTTAGGATCAATCTTTTGTACACTTCTCACCTCGTATATGTAGTGTTTGAGGTATTTCTTGGACTGGGTTCCCATCGGAACCAGGCGCTGTTTATTTCCTTTACCCGTTACACGTATCATGTCTTCCGTAAAAAATAAATTAGACAAGCTCAGTTGGGTCAATTCAGAGACCCGTAATCCACTTCCGTACAAGGTTTCTAAAATGGCTCGATTGCGATGCCCTTGTGGGTGTCCTAAATCAAGGGCATCCATCAGAAGATCAATTTCAGCAATTTGGAGCACGTCGGGTAATTTGCGACCCAGTTTGGGGGTTTCGATCAGATCGGTAGGATTTGTTTTTCGGTACGATTCAAAAATCAAATAATCAAAAAAACTTCGAAGCCCCGCAATCCGCCTCGCTTGGGTATGGGGACTCATTACTTTTGCTGTTTCGTAGATGAATTTTTGTACGGATTCTCTCGAGCAATCCAAGGGACCCTCTTCGCTTTTAATTTGACTTAAAAAGGCTTGGAACGATTTGATGTCCAGTGCGTAGTTGAGAATTGAATTTTCGGAGAGGCCTCGTTCAATTTGAAGATACATTCGATAATCTGAGAGCGCTTGGACCCAATTCACATTTGTGCGTTTAGGGGATTCAACTGAATTTCTATACTTTTACTAAAATAATAAAAATGAAGATCTGTATTATTAATGGCCCAAATTTAAATTTGTTAGGAACTAGAGAACCTGAGGTATATGGTGCTCAGACGTTTGAGGACTATTTGGCAATCCTTAAAGACAAATTTAAAAACATCCAATTCGAGTATTTTCAATCCAACGTTGAGGGAGAGTTAATCAACCAGCTTCACGAGGTCGGATTTTCAGCAGATGCCATTCTTCTTAATGCGGGGGCGTATACCCATACTTCCGTTGCCCTTGGCGATGCGATTAAAGCGATTGATTCCCCAGTTATAGAACTTCATATTTCCAATACCTTTGCAAGAGAAGATTTTAGGCACACTTCCTACATCACTCCAGTGGCTAAAGGATTAATCGTCGGTTTTGGATTGGATTCTTACCGTCTTGCAGTAGAAAGTGTTCTAGGGTAACGAAGTTTTTTATTCCTTCCAAGCTTAAGTTTAGCTGAATTATTCCGTAAAGCCCAAGGGTATTTTTTGTAAATTGGTTCAAAACCTATTCAAATTATGAAATCGATTTACACCTTTATTTTATTGGCTTTATTTTTTTGTACCTCAACACAAGTAGCGGCTCAACGGAAAACTAAAAAGCAAACGCAACCCCAACCGGCTGAAGTATCTTTAGAGGCTTTTTCCTTTAGAAATGTAGGTCCAGCCTTTTTGTCCGGACGTATCGCAGATATTGCTATTCACCCCAAAAATGAAAGCATTTGGTATGTGGCTGTGGGTTCTGGAGGGGTTTGGAAAACAGAAAATGCTGGAACAACCTGGACTCCGATATTCGACGATCAATCCACTTACACTACAGGATGTGTAACCCTAGATCCTTCCAATCCAGAGATTGTCTGGGTAGGAAGTGGTGAAAATGTAGGAGGAAGACATGTAGCTTTTGGCGATGGGGTCTATCGAAGTTTAAACGGTGGGAAAACATGGGAGAATATGGGCCTAAAAAACTCGGAACACATTTCTGAAATAATTGTGCACCCCGACAATTCAGATGTAGTTTGGGTGGCTTCTCAAGGACCGCTTTGGAGTAAAGGAGGAGAACGAGGGCTTTACAAGACTACCGATGGAGGAAATTCGTGGAAGCGGGTGTTAGGAAACGACGAATGGACTGGAGTAACCGATATCATGATGGATCCTAGAAATCCACGGGTACTTTACGCCGCAACTTGGGACCGACACCGAACCGTAGCTGCACTAATGGGGGGAGGTCCTGGAACGGCCCTTTATAAATCAGAGGATGGTGGAGACCATTGGACCAAGTTAACGAACGGTCTTCCTACTTCAAATCTAGGTAAAATTGGAATCGCAATTTCACCTCAAAATCCAGAGGTGCTCTATGCCGCTATAGAATTGGATCGTACGAAAGGAGCTGTTTACCGCTCCGAAAACAGCGGTGCTTCATGGAAAAAAATGTCGGACACCGTTTCAGGGGGAACAGGTCCCCATTACTACCAAGAACTCTATGCCAGTCCGCATCAGTTTGATCGTTTGTACCTCATGAATGTAAGAGTACTCACTTCTGAAGATGGAGGGAAAACTTTTGTACAGCTGAAAGAAGAGGACAAACATTCTGACAATCATGCCATTGCATTCAAAAAAGACGATCCCAACTACCTCATGCTTGGAACAGATGCAGGTATTTATGAAAGTTTTGATTCAGCAGAGCATTGGCGGTATATTAAAAACTTGCCCTTAACCCAGTTTTATAAGGTTGCAGTCAACAATGCGGAACCCTTCTATCATATTTTTGGAGGTACCCAAGACAACGGTTCAGCAGGAGGCCCCTCCGCTACAGACGAACGTGAAGGGATTGCGAACAAACACTGGTACAAAACACTGTTTGCAGACGGACATCAATCTGCTACCGACCCTGTTTACAATGACATCATCTATGCAGAAACCCAACAGGGAGGCCTGCATCGAATTGATTTGACTACCGGAGAGCAAATTTCGATACAACCGCAGGCAGGAGAAGGAGAACCTCATGAGCGGTTTAATTGGGATGCCCCTATTTTGGTCAGCCCCCACAACCCTTCACGATTGTATTTTGCTTCCTATAGAGTTTGGAAGTCAGAAAATAGGGGAGATGAGTGGGAAGCCATTTCAGGCGATTTAACCCGCAATGAAGAGCGTATTACGTTACCTATTATGGGGCGTCAACAAAGCTGGGATAACGCTTGGGATGTGGGCGCTATGTCCAATTACAACACCATTACCTCATTGGCTGAATCTCCGGTTCAAGAGGGCTTGTTGTACGCAGGTACCGACGATGGTTTCATTCAAGTAACAGAAAATGGGGGAGGGAGTTGGAAAAAAATTCCAGTAACAGCTCTTGGTTTACCCGAACGCGCCTTTGTCAATGACATCAAAGCGGATTTATACGACGCCCATACTGTTTATGTTGCCTTGGATAACCATAAAGAAGGAGATTACCGTCCTTTTTTATATAAAAGTACCGACCAAGGAATGACTTGGAAATCCATTAGTTCAAACCTACCCAATCGTACTTTGGTTTGGCGTATGGTTCAAGATCCAGTAAAGGCAAACCTACTGTTTGCTGCTACTGAAAGGGGTGTATATACTTCCCTAAACGGAGGATCCTCTTGGCAAAAACTACCCGGAACTCCTACCATTTCATTTAGAGATCTAACCATTCAAAAACGGGAAAATGATCTTGTAGCGGCTTCCTTTGGTCGAGGATTTTTTGTTTTGGATGATTACAGTGCATTAAGAGAATTTACTTCGGATAATTTGAGTAAAGAGGGTAAACTTTTTCAGCCGAGACCTGCAAAATGGTTTGTACAGAGAAGTAACGTAGGAAATACAGGAGCAGATTATTATTTTGCTAAAAACCCTGACTTTGGAGCGGTGTTTACGTATCACCTCGCCTCCGACTACAAAACTCAAAAAACACTTAGGCAAGCTCGAGAAAAAGAATTGAATCAAGCGGCAAAAAACATTCCCTTTCCAGGGTGGGATGCCCTAGACGCAGAAAAAGAAGAGCTGCCTGCTCAAGTGATTTTGACCATAGAAGATGAACAAGGCAATGTGATCAATAAAGTAAAACAAAAGGCCTCTAAGGGAAGCCATAGAATCGTATGGAATTTAGAGCATTTTAATCCGTTTGCAATCTCATTGAACGGCAGATCTCGAAGAGGGGGAGGGGCACTGGCTACTCCGGGCACCTATCAAGCTTCTTTGTATTTGGATCAAGAGGGCACCCTTAGCAAACTGGATGGGCCCATTCCGTTTGAAGTCAAGTCCATACGAGAAGGAGTGCTTAAAGGAGCAACCCATCAAGCATACAATGCCTTCCGAACAGATTTAACATCGTTTGTAAAGCAGATCAGTAAAGTTCAAGATGAATTTGAAGTGAGTAAGAAAAAGGCAAAGGCATTGGCCACTGCAGCCGATCGTTCCAAACTTGCGCCAGGAGTCATTGAGCCCAAATTGGCAGCTTTAAAAGCAGCCATTACCTCTGTTGATAAACTGCTTGGAGGAAGTCCTTCTAAGGATGAAATAGGAGAACGCAATCCTGCTGGGGTTCAAACGTATTTGTACGGTGCTTTTGACGGAATGGGAAATACCTACGGTCCTACGGCGGTTCACAAGAATAGTCTGGTTATCGCAAAAAGCATGCTGCTAAAAGTTGAAGCCGCAGTAGATCAACTTACAAACACGATGATTCCTGAGATTGAAGCCGCTCTAGAAGCTGCAGACGCACCCTATATCGGGAACTAAAATTTTTATATTCAACCTGCATAAAAGGCCACTTTATTGTGGCCTTTTGTGATTTATACCTTTGGCAAGGTAGGAGAAAGCTCAAAACACTCTAAATGAAAGTAAGGGATGGCCGCCAGCAGGTGGTCGAAGATATCAGAAGAAATTCCTTCATAATTGACCCATACTTTATCTTTACTAAAGGCATAAATTTCTAAAGGAATACCCTGCGCAGTTGGAGCCAACTGCCGACACATAACCGTCATGTTTTGATTGATTTGATCATGTGTTTGAAGGTAGGCCTGCGCATAGTATCGAAACAATCCCAGGTTGGTAAAATTTCTGCCGTTGATCAATAAACTCTTGTCCGTCTTTTGGGCGGTATTTGCCGCTTCGATTTCCTGTTGACGTTCTTCTATTACTGATGTTATCCGATCGATTTTCTTTAAAGCTACAAGTTCTTCAGGGGTTAAAAAACGGATGCTGCTGGCCTTAATCAACAATGATTTTTTGATTCTACGGCCCGAAGAGTCGCTCATCCCTCTCCAGTTGATAAAAGAATCGGAAATGAGCTTATAGGTAGGAATGGAGGTAATGGTTTTGTCAAAATTTTGAACTTGTACCGTTGACAGACTGATCGAGATTACATCTCCATCAGCATTGCTGTTGGGCATACTGATCCAGTCTCCAATACGGACCGTATCGTTTATGGTAATTTGAACGCTGGCTACAAAGCCCAATATAGTGTCTTTAAATACAAATAATAAAACTGCTGAGAGCGCTCCAAGGGTGGTTAAAAAGGTTCCGATGTCTTTTCCCGTCAGTACCGAAAGAATTAAAATACCGCCGACAAACCACAAAAAAATCATAAATACTTGAAGGTAACTGTCGAGCGGTTTGTCTTTAAACGAAGCCAAGGTTTTTAAATAACCATTGACCGATTTAAACACGGCTCGTATCAAAACGATGATCAAGACGATAAGTAAGGCCTCCGTAAGGTTTCGAATAAAATCTGAATAATACTCCTTGGTACCGCTAAAAAGTGAAGGTAAAGTTTGGTTGTAAAGAAACAGTACAGGAAAATAGGAGAGTACGTTAGGGACCTTGTTATGAATAAGAATATCGTCAAATTCAGAGGTGGTTCTTTTTGCTATTTTGATGAAAAAATTTGAAATCACTTTCCTTGCGATCCAAAACAAAAGTTGCCCCAAGACAAGTATAAGGATGAACAGTATGCCTATTGCAAAAATACCAGACCAAAATTCAGTTAGCCCTTTATCATTTAAAAATTCTGAAACTAGGGTTTTAAGTTCTAGGGTATACATCGATTAAATTTTGAGACAAAATTACATTTACTTTTTACTTAATTGAAGTTGATTGCCAATTTTTGAGATGGCTTGGGCCAATGCTTCAAAGTCTTGTTGATCGGTATCGGGATTCATTAAGACGGTTCTTAAAAAGCGTTTTCCTTTAAATTCACAAGAGGTAATGTAAAAAGCACCGCTATTGATCAGCTCATAGCGCAGGGCAAGTTGGTCCTGATCGTTGAGTCGGTCAGGCCGAAATTGAAAACATAAAATATTGGAATCCGGAAGGTAGGGACAAAAAAAGTCTTCCAAAGAAGAAAGATAGGCATAGAGCTGACGTGTCTTTTCAAAACTATTTTCAATAAAACCTACCATCGCTTGTTCTCCCTTAAGCGCAAAACTCCAAAAGAGTTTCGTGCCTAGCGCTGATTTTGTACATTCTATAGTATACGGCATGGAATCTATACCGATGACTTCGTTTTCATGGAATACATAACTTCCTTTTTGTCGAAAATTATTCCATTGATGTTCTTGGTTTTTAAACAGAACCGCGGTGCAGAGAGCGGGTACTTGTAGCATTTTGTGGGCATCCCAGATTACACTATGGGCGCGTTCAATCCCTTTAACCTTAATCTTTTCCTTTTCGGAGAGCAAAGCAACTGCTCCATGAGCACCGTCAACATGAAACCACAATCCGTGTTTTTCACAGAAATCAGCCATTTGATCTATTGGGTCAAAAAGTCCAGAGGATGTAGCACAGGCATTTGCTACAACCGCCATTACGCGTTTGTTTTTTTTCTTAACTTCCTTGTAAACGGTTTCCAATTGTGCTGTAATCAATACCTCATTTGCATCCACGGCTACAGGTACAAAGGCATTTTTTCCTAGACCCATAACGGATAAAGCGCGTGCAATTGAATAATGCGCAGTTGCAGGGCCTAGTACAACAAGGTCATTGGGAT
The DNA here is from genome assembly GCA_023263685.1 of Flavobacteriaceae bacterium. Classification (GTDB taxonomy): domain Bacteria; phylum Bacteroidota; class Bacteroidia; order Flavobacteriales; family Flavobacteriaceae; genus MS024-2A. The sequence continues at coordinate 7,662 of JALQVM010000079.1, forward strand.
TGCCTTCAGTCCATGCTTCTGGTGCCAGAGCGGCTCTAGCAGCAGTTAAAGCCGTGAGATTGGCAATAGACCCACCGTGGGTGAGAACTCCACTACCATTGTGAGGATGTTTACTAAAGTCATACAGGTCATCGCCTTTAAACCAGCCTAATTTGGAAAGCATCCAATTGATCATAAAACCCTCTAGGGTGGCTCCTGCGGGGCCCATTTCGTATAATGAACTTGGGTTATTGATCGTTCCGTGAATCCAATCGGGGATACCGGATAAGTCTTGAGGGACGGCAACCTGATGCCCCATATACCTCGGATTACTCAAATGGTTGGTATGGGTTAAATAAGTAGCGACAAAGCGTTCTAGACGATCGATGTCTTGGAATCCGTTTTTAAAAAGAGTTTTTAATTCCAGTGCCTTTGCAATCTGTTGGGGTTGCTGTTGATCAAGTACAACTGTCGTCCCTTTTTTGCTTTGCTCGAGATAGGCTTGCAACAATGCTGCAACCCGTTCTTTGGTCTTGAGAAAATTCAAAGGATTTGAATTGACTACGGCTGAGGTCTGAGTTTCTTTGGACATTAGACTTCGTCTTGATCGTATTTTGGATCAAATTTAAAGAAAAACCCTGCCCAAATTACTTTTGATAACGCATTGATGTAGGGCATCAATACAATAAGGCATACCGAGATGACACTAAAATTTAGAATCATTCCTTGTGCTAAACCCAAAACAAGTAGGAGGACATATACGGCTATACTGATGCCAACTCCTAAGCCGTAGGAAACATACATGGAACCGTAAAAAAAGCTGGGTTCAATTTTAAAATGGAGCTTACAATGCGGACAGTGATCGTTGACCTTATTGAAATGTTTGAGCTGATAGGGATTTGCCACGAGTAGGTTTCCTTTTCTGCATTGAGGACACTTTAATTTAAGAATGGAAAATAATTT
>JALQVM010000007.1 GCA_023263685.1 Flavobacteriaceae bacterium
AGATTCCATTGTTGTTTTTTCCAATCAAAATTGAAGAACTCACTTGATTTTCCTGCACCACAAACCGTACATAGGGTTCTTAAATTCGATGACATTCCAAAATTTTTACCAAAATAAAGGAGTAAAAACATGATTAGGGCAATCATAGGGCCGCCGATATACCACGGCCATGGGTTATAAATCCATTCCATACGTTTCTAGTTTTAATTAATTATAGTGTTGAAGGGCAGACGTAATCCGATACCTCGATTCCGGATTTTTTTATTTTTCCAAAACCTCCTTTGATGTCAATCAAATTGTGAATTCCTCTGCTTTTTAGGATCGATGCTGCAATCATGCTTCGATAACCTCCTGCACAATGAATGTAAAAAGGTTTTTTTATTGGAAATTCAGTCATGTGGTCATTTAGGTAGTCAAGTGGAGTATTATGGGCATCATTTACATGCTCAGAGAGGTATTCCCCTGGTTTACGAACATCGTAGATTTCAATTGCTTCCTGCTCCATAAGCGCTTTTAGTTCTTGGGCTTCGATGCCTTCCACAGCATCTAACTGTTTGCCTGCACTCTGCCATGCCTTAACGCCTCCTTTTAAATACCCTAGCGTATTGTCGAATCCAACACGCGCCAAACGGGTTACGGTTTCTTCTTCTCTTCCCTCAGGAGTAACGAGCAATAGGGGTTGGGCTACATTACCAACCATAGCACCCACCCAAGGAGCAAAGCCACCGTCTATACCGATAAAAATAGATTGGGGGATGTGACCCTTGGCAAATTCGTCTTGATGTCTAACATCGAGTATTAGGGCACCTGTTTCATTGGCAGCAAGTTCAAAAGCCTCTGCCGAAAGGGGTTTTGTTCCAGTCTCCAAAACAGTTTGAATGTCCTCATAGCCTTCCTTGTTCATTTTTACATTTAAAGGAAAATATTGCGGAGGAGGAAGCAGGCCATCGGTAACTTCTTTGATGAATTCCTCCTTGGTCATGTCTGCTCTTAATGCGTAATTGGTTTTTTTCTGTTCGCCTAGTGTGCCAACTGTTTCTTTGCTCAAATTTTTTCCACAAGCTGAACCAGCCCCGTGTGCAGGATATACAAGTACATCGTCAGCCAACGGCATGATTTTTTTTCTAAGGCTTTCGTAGAGAATTCCCGCTAAATCTTCTTGGGTAAGGTCTGCCGCCTTTTGGGCTAAATCCGGACGCCCCACATCGCCTAAGAAAAGGGTATCGCCACTAAAGATGGCAATGTCCTTATTGTTTTCATCTCTGAGTAAATAGGTAGTACTTTCCATGGTATGACCGGGGGTATGCAATACGGTTAAGCTAATGGCTCCGATTTTAAATTCTTGTTGATCTTTTGCAATCAGGGCATCAAAACCTGTTTTGGCTTCAGGACCGTAAACTATAGTAGCCCCTGTTTCTTTAGCTAGGGTAACATGCCCACTAACAAAATCTGCATGAAAGTGGGTTTCAAAAATATATTTAATCAAGCTGTTATTTTTTTTTGCTTTTTCAAGGTAGGGAGTAACCTCTCTTAACGGATCGATAATGGCCGCTTCCCCATTGCTTTCGATATAATAGGCTCCTTGAGATAAACAGCCGGTATAAATTTGTTCAATTGTCATGTGTCAGTTTTTAGTTTGTTCAAAAATAATAAAGATCTGATAGTCTAATGTTATTTGAGTTACATAGTGTTAAGGATTACTTTGACGGCTCAGTTTTTTTTGTAATGGAGTTTTTTTAGTAATTCCATCAAAGTCGTCGGTGGCATCCCCAGAGGTGATGAATAAATTTTGCTTTTTTAAAATTGTAATGATTTTACTTTTTATCAATAAATCCCGCGCTGGTCCTATGGCTCCCACCAGCATCACTCGAATTCCTCTTTGTTGCAAACTAAGAATCAATTCGTAGAGTTGCTCTGAGGCTGTGCTGTCAATATAATTGATGGCACGTGCATTAATGATAAAGCCTTTTACCGTGTGTTTTTTTTCTTCAATAGCCTTGAAAACTAGCTCTTTAAAATACTGAATGTTACCAAAAAACAGTTGGGCATCAAAGCGAAGGATAATAAGGTCATCCCGTTGCACCACTTCCTCAGGGAAACGGCTGATGTTTTTAAAATAATTGGTGGTTCCTATCCTGCCTAAAAAGGCGTGATGTGGTTTTGAGGCCCTATACACCAACAATAAAAGAGAGAAAACGACACCCAATAAGATTCCTTCTGTAATGCCTGAAAACAAAGTGGCTAAAAACGTGAGTAGATAGAGTGCAAACTCATCTTTTCTCTTGCTGTAGAGGCGTACAGCAAATTTTACATCGATTAAATTAACCACGGCAACGATAATGATAGAAGCCAGTACGGCTTTTGGCAAAAAGTAAAACCAGTGGGTAAAAAACAACAAGACCAAACCTACGATCAGTGCGGTGATCAATGCTGCCATTCCTGTTTTAGCTCCCGCTTGATCGTTTACTGCCGTTCTAGAAAATCCTCCTGTGGTGGGATAGGATTGAAAAAACGACCCTACTATATTGGCACTACCTAACGCAATAAGTTCTTGGTTGGGGTCTACGTTATAGGATTTGTGTTTTTCTTCTATGGCTTTGGCTACAGCAATGGCTTCCATAAAGGCAACTAGGGCGAGGGTAAGGGCCGTGGGTATTAGCTGTTGGATCGTAGCAAAGTCTATCCAGGGAGTTTGAAAAGAAGGAAGTCCTTCCGGAATCAAACCTACTACAGCTACCCCTTCTTTGTCCAGTCCATTGAAATAAACCCATCCAATACCCAATACAACAGCTAGTAAGGCCGAGGGAAATTTCCGATTCCAACGTTTAATCGCAAGAATTAACACCACACTTACCGCCCCAATGAGTAGGGTGGCTATATGGATAGGAGATTGAGATTGAATAAGAGATCCTATAACAACATGGAGTTGATTGCTTTGAGAGAGCTGGATTCCCAATAAATGTTTTAACTGACTAAGCCCGATAATAATTGCTGCAGCTGAAGTGAAGCCACTGATCACAGGCTTCGATAAAAAAGAAACGATAAATCCCATGCGTAGCAATCCTAAAAGCAATTGTATGGCACCCATAAGAAGAGCTAAAAGCACGGCCATCTGAATGTATTGGGAAGGCGTTACCACAGCTAATGCACTTAAGCCTGCAGCTACCAATAAGGAATCCATGGCCACGGGACCTACGGCAAGTTGTCTCGAAGTTCCCAAAAACGCATAGACGATTTGTGGGGTTAATGCAGCATACAGCCCATAGATTGGAGGTAATCCCGCAATAAGTGCATACGCCATACCCTGAGGAACCAATAAAATAGCAACAGTAATCCCAGCTACTGCGTCGGATTTAAAATTCTCTGAACGATAGTTCGAGATCCAGGTTACAAAAGGCAAATATTTTTTCAGCACCTTAAATTTTTTATCAAAAATAACACACAAAAATTCAATGGATGTAACCGAAGTTACATCAATGCCTTTCTTTTCCTAAATGTTAATTTTGATTGTATTTCTTCCCAAAACAACTTTTCCTTGATTTTCCATTTTTTTAAGCAGTCTTGAAATAACCACCCTTGAAGAATTTAAATCCATAGCTATTTCAAGATGTGTAATTTTCAATGACGCACTTTTGCTAACCTTACTTTTATCGGATAAATATTTTTCTAATCGCTCATCTAATTTTAAGAAGGTAAGTGCGTCAATGGCTTTGAGCATTTCGTTTAATCTGTTCTGGTAGCTTTCAAAAATAAAATTCCTCCAGGAGCGGTATTGAGCGAGCCAGGGATCCATATAGGTTACAGGTACCATAATTAAGGTGGTGTCGGCTTCGCAAATGGCTCTTATTTCGCTTGAAGTATCCTCCAGGCAACAGTTTAGCGTCATGGCACAGGTATTGCCAAATTCAACAAAGTACAAGAGCAATTCTTCCCCCGAATCGTCTTCTCGAACCACCTTGATAGCACCGTCCAAGAGCAACGGAATGAATTGAATGTGTTCCCCTAAATCAATCATGATCTCCCCTTTGGGGACCTGTTTGATTGTTCCGACTTTTTGTATTGCTTCTAGCAAATCTTGTTCAAAAAGAAATTGTATGGGTTCAATGTTTTCCTTGCTAATCAAGAGGTTTAGTTTAGGTATTTTTTGATCAAATTATACAAGTAGAAAATTACGGATTTAAATTTTGAATAAGGAGAACCCCGCCTTAAAATTTGAAAGTTCCAAAAAAACTTACCTACTTTTGCAACCTAATCTCAACTGTATGGCTCAGAATCTAGTTATCGTAGAATCCCCCGCAAAAGCAAAGACCATAGAAAAATTTTTAGGTAAAGATTTTAAAGTGGCTTCCAGTTTTGGACACATTGCCGACCTTCCTTCCAAGGAATTAGGAGTTGATGTAGACGGGGATTTTTCTGCTAAATACATTGTCAGTAAAGACAAAAAGAAACTGGTTAGTGAGCTCAAAAGTTTGGCAAAAAAATCAGAAACGGTTTGGCTGGCTAGTGATGAAGACCGAGAAGGAGAGGCCATTGCTTGGCACTTGGCCAATACCTTAGAGCTAGACGAAAAGAATTCAAAACGCATCGTTTTTTCTGAGATCACCAAAAATGCCATTTTAAAAGCGATAGAAAAGCCTCGTTCTATCGATTACAATTTAGTAAATGCACAACAGGCCAGAAGAATTTTAGACCGTCTTGTAGGATACGAATTGTCTCCCGTTTTGTGGAGAAAAGTTAAAGGAGGTTTATCCGCAGGGAGGGTTCAATCTGTAGCCGTCCGATTGATCGTGGAACGCGAAAGAGCCATACGGGATTTTGTTCCCGAGCAAAGCTATAAAACCCAAGCTACATTTTTTACTACCGAAGGAAAGCTAATTCCCTCACAACTTCCAAAGACGTTTGACCTAAGTGAGGAGGCCCATGCCTTTTTGACTCAAAACATTAATGCGGAATTTAGTGTACAAGAAGTCAATCAAAAACCGGCTAAAAAGAGCCCAACCGCACCCTTTACTACTTCTACCTTACAACAAGAAGCTTCGCGAAAATTATTTTTTTCAGTGTCTAAAACCATGACACTTGCACAAAGACTTTATGAGGCAGGGCATATTACTTACATGCGAACAGACAGCGTAAACCTGTCCGAGGAGGCACAAAAGCAAATTGCTAATCAAATCGTTACCAATTACGGAGCGAACTACTTTCAGTCAAGAACTTTTAAAACAAAAAATAAAGGGGCACAGGAGGCACACGAAGCCATCCGTCCTACCCAATTTTCTACTACTCGACTTGATATCGACAGAGACCAAAGCCGATTGTACGATCTGATTTGGAGAAGAACGGTAGCCTCACAAATGAGTGATGCTCAATTGGAAAGAACCCAAATTGCCATAGGAACACCCGCACATGGGGAAACATTTACAGCCAAAGGTGAGGTAGTTACTTTTGACGGATTTTTAAAACTCTACCTTGAGGGTATGGACGATCAGGAAGAGGAAGAAAGTGGCATGCTTCCAAAGGTTAGTGTCGGAGATCGTTTAACCCTCCAAGACATGATTGCAACCCAACGCTTTTCACGACCTCCCTATCGCTATTCAGAAGCTTCTTTAGTTAAGAAAATGGAAGAATTGGGAATCGGAAGACCCTCTACTTATGCCCCTACAATTTCTACCATTCAAAACAGAAATTACGTAGAAAAAGGAGCGTCCGAAGGAGAAGTAAGAGCCTACGAACAAATAACCTTAGCAGCAAATCAGATTGTATCTAATGAACTTTCGGAAAAATATGGAGCAGATAAAGGGAAACTGATTCCAACGGATATTGGGATGATTGTAAATGATTTTCTAGTAGAAAATTTTCAGAACATTTTAGACTTTAATTTTACGGCAGAGGTAGAACAGAGTTTCGACGATATTGCCAAAGGAGGAAAAGATTGGACGGACATGCTGAAGCGTTTTTACGACCAATTTCACTCTACGGTTGAACACGTTAAGGAAAATGCCCAACGAGAATCAGGAGAACGCGTTTTGGGAGTTGATCCTAAATCAGGTAGAACGGTTAAAGTCCGTTTGGGAAAATTTGGTCCGATGGCACAAATAGGAGATCCTGAGGAAGAAGAAAAACCCATCTATGCCAGCTTAGGGCCCAATCAGCAATTGGAAAACATCAGTTTTGAAGAGGTGATGCAGCTTTTTGAAATGCCCAAAACCTTAGGGTCTTTTGAGAATGAAGAGGTGGTTGTGAACAACGGTCGCTTCGGACCGTATGTCAAACACAATAACGTATTTATTTCATTACCCAAGGGAATGTTGCCCACCGAGGTTGAACTCGATATAGCCATCGAACTTATTAAAGAAAAACAACGGGCAGACGCTCCAGTATATGTATACAATGAGTTGCCTGTCACCAAAGGCGTGGGTCGTTTTGGACCGTTTTTGAAATGGAGTGGAATGTTTATCAACGTAAATAAAAAGTACGATTTTGATCATTTAAGCGATACGGATATCGTTAAGCTGATTGAGGAAAAAATTCAAAAAGAGAAAGAAAAGGTCATACACGACTGGAGTGAGGCAGGTGTTCGAGTTGAAAAAGCCCGTTGGGGAAGGCATCACATCATCCGTGGAAAACAAAAAGTTGAAATCGGTAAGGAGGTAGATGCTTCCCAACTTACACTCGAAGATGCCGAAAAATATCTTGGAAAACCAAAATCGAAACCCAAAAAGAAAACGGCTAAAAAATAATGAGTCTTGAGTTACTTGTTCCTATAGAAAACGAAGCCTTAATAGGAATGTCCCTTTTGCCCAATCAGGTTCTGGGAAAACGTATTGCTCTTCATACAGCAACCTCTGGACTTCCAGATCTTCAGGGGCTCAATGTCGCTATTATTGGCTTGCAGGAATACCGCAATAGTTTTTTTACCACAACACAATACGACCTCAATGCGTTTAGAAAGGAATGGTACAGTTTGTATCCTGGCAATTGGTCTTTGAAAATAGCGGATTTAGGAAATTTGCCTAATGGCTCTACCGTGGACGATACGTATTTTGCCATAAAGGAAATCGGGTATCATTTGAAACAAATGAATATAGTGCCTGTGTTTATTGGCGGCAGTCACGATGTGATTTTTCCACTCTATCAAGTTTTTCAAACGTTCAATCAATTGGTCAATGTAGTCTCTGTTGATCGTTCTTTTGATTTTTCACAAGAAGACGAATTGATCTCTGGGCGATCATACATGAGTAGAATTATCATGGATAAACCCAACGTACTGTTTAATTACACCAATCTGGGGTATCAAAATTATTATTGTGCAACTGAAGAAAAGGACTTGATGAATAAATTGTTCTTTGACAGCATACGCCTGGGCGAAGTGTTGGATACGGTTGCTCTGTCTGAACCTGCATTTAGGGATGCAGATATTGTTGGGATGGATATGAAATGCCTTTCATGGTCCGCAACAGCGGACCCATTAAAAGGAAATCCTAATGGAATAGATTCTAGAACGATTTGTGCCCTGACGCGCTATGCCGGAATCAGTGATCGAGTCAGCTTTCTAGGGATTCATGAACTCCCCTCCACACCCATGATGGACCAATTACTCGCACAAATGGTTTGGTATTTTCTCGAAGGGTTTTCGTTGCGTTTTGATGAATATCCAATAGCCGTTACTCAAGGGTTTATAAAATATAGCGTAGCTTTATCCGATCAAACTATGGTTTTTTACAAGAGCGAAAAAAGCCAACGGTGGTGGATGGAATTAACAAACCATTCACATTTGAATAATAAAACCCAAAAAGCAACGTTAATAGCTTGCACAGAAAAAGATTACGAGTCTGCTACTCATGATCATATACCTGAAAGATGGTATAATGCCATGAGAAGAACGAATTAAAGCTGTAGATTCGTAATTTTGAAAAATATTAAGAGTAAAGACAGAGATGTTTTTATATATAGTGAAAAAATAACTAGTTTTATATTTTATTAGACGTAAGTACTAGTTCTAATTGTAATATTAATGAAAAGACATTTAGTTCTGTTGACACTTATCCTGATTATTGCTTCCTGTGGGAGTAAGAACAGAGGTGAGCTTATTGGGGTTAAGCAAAAAAAGTGGTTTGGCGAAAAGCCTTATGGAATGACACTTATTGAAGGAGGAGCATACATTATGGGTAAATCTGATGAGGACATTGCCCAGCTTCAAAATGCTCCCGCACGAACAGTAACTGTTCCTTCATTTTATATGGATGAAACAGAAATCACAAACAGTGAGTACCGCCAATTTGTTTATTGGGTTAAGGATTCTATTGCACTTGCAATGCTCGCTCGAAAGGCAGATGAGCTAGAGTTAGGTGAAGACAGTGACGGGATTGGGGAGTTTGCATTTCAAGATGCCGATACTACGGATCTCAATGAATTCCAAAAGTACATGCGGAGTAATTACTACGATTTGAGTGAAGATCTGTATGCGGGAAGAGCCTTAAACTGGGACGCTGACTTGACTTGGGATACAGAGGACTACGTAGACCAGAATTATGCTGAGGTCATGGATTCTTTATATTTACCCCCAGAGCAATGGTATAATGGAGAAATAAAACTCGATGTTTCAAAATTGGTTTACGCCTATACTTGGTTTGATGCTGAAGCTGCAGCAGCAGAATCGAAAAGAACCAAAAAACAATTTATAGATCGGACGCCTTTTATCAAAAAAGAGGAAGTTCAAATTTATCCCGATACTACCGTTTGGATTAAAGACTTTGTATATTCATACAATGAGCCGATGCACAATGATTATTTTTCACACCCTGCTTATCAAGACTATCCTGTAGTAGGAGTTTCATGGAATCAGGCAGTGGCTTTTTGCAATTGGAGAACAAACTTTAAAAATGGCTACCAAAGAGATAAAGGAGATCCAAACGTAAGCCGTTTTAGACTTCCCAATGAAGGCGAGTGGGAGTACGCAGCTAGAGGAGGAATACCTTCGGGTACATATCCTTGGGGATCCCCTTATCTATTGAACGATAGAGCTTGTTTCTTAGCTAATTTTAAGCCCTTAAGAGGAGATTATGCAGCTGACCAAGCAGTTTATACTGTTGAGGCAAAATCTTATTTACCTAATGACTACAACCTTTACAATATGGCTGGTAATGTAGCTGAATGGACAAACTCTTCTTATAACGCTGGGGGTTACGAATATGTCTCAACACTTAATCCAAGTATGGCGCTATCTATTGAACCCAAAAAAGTTGTTAGAGGAGGGTCGTGGAAGGATGTAGCCTATTACTTAAGAGTTAGTTCAAGGGACTACGAATATTCGGATACTTCTAGAAGTTATATTGGTTTTAGAACTGTCCAAGACTACCTTGGTCCTCAAAAGGTTAAGATTAAATAATCGGAATGTTGTTAAAAAAAATTATATTTAATAATTAAAAATTATTCAAAATGACAGATAAGGCTTTAAATAAACGGTTAAGAAGTAAGGTTGCCATGCACATGCTCTTCGGATTAGGAGGTGCTGTAGTAATTGTAGGGGCATTGTTTAAAATTTTGCATTTAGAAATTGGACCTATTACAGGAGGTTTAGTTCTTGGACTTGGTCTTGGAACTGAAGCTTTAATTTTTACCGTATCGGCATTGAATACAGGAGAAATAAAAGAAGAGCATGACGACTATGTTAAAAAAGTCAAAGGAGCTCCTAAGACAGCTTCTGGAGGAGGAGACGAAGGACTTTCTTCTAAAATTGATGCCCTAATGCAAGAAGCAAAATTGGATGTAACTTTAATGAATTCCTTGGCAAAAAGTATCAAAGATTTGGAAACTTCTGCTAAGGCATTGTCTCCAGCTTCAGAGGCTGTAGCAGCATCACAGAGCTACAGTCAAGAACTCGCTAAGGCTGCAACCCAACTCGAGCAATTGAATGCGAATTATCAAAAACAAATTCAGGATGCGCAAGGTAATGCAGAATTTAATGATAAAGTAAATCAAAATGCCGAGCAGCTTAGAGTTCAGATGGAAAGTTTATCTGCAAATTTAGCAGCCCTCAACAATGTATATGGAGGAATGCTTAATGCTATGACTAATAAGTAAGAAACGATGGCTGGAGCAAAAGAAACCCCCAGGCAGAAACTGATCAGTCTAATGTACCTGGTATTCATTACCATGCTCGCATTAAATGTGAGTAAAGAGGTATTGGATGGATTCGGTCAAATGTTTGTCAAGATAAGCGACGCAAATGAACGTATTTCTGAAAGCAACAATTTGCTTTATGAAAACATTGATACCAATGCGACTGAAAAAGGAGGTAAATGGATAGGTCACAAAAGAACCGCTGAAGAAATCAAAAAAGAGTCAGATGATTTTTTTAACGAGATTAAAAAAATTAAATCAACCATCACCGAAAAGCAAAGGGAAAAAGACCCTGATTTACAGGAATACGCTCAGATGGATAAAGGGGAAGCCTTAGATGTGATCTGGTTTAAAGAAGGATCAGATGATGCTAAAAATGCCTTTATTGAGATGATTCAAAATTACAAAGGACGAGTTATTCAGGTTTTTGGAAGCCAATATCCAGAATACATAGAAATGGTTGAAGCTCGCTTTTTCACTGGGGATATGAACAACAATGTTAAAAACAGAGACAACGTAGATGAGCCTTGGTTGGATGCTAGTTTTAAAGGATTTCCATTAATCTCTTCACTCGCTAAGCTAACCATGATGCAAAATGATATCCGTCAAACGGAGCATGATGTTCTTACAACTTTAATGGGTAAAGAATTAAAAATGTCTTCTAAAGTAAATTCCAACAACTATTCAAGTATGCTTTTGACTGAAAAAGGAGCCTACTATCCCGGAGAGGTATTTGATGGTAGTGTAATTCTTGGAAGAAAAGGAGGAGCCCAAAACCCTAACTCTGTAGATTTAAAATTAGATGGACGCCCATTGACTGAGGACGATTACGAATTAATTCCGGGTGGAATAAAGTTAAATGTAAATTCAGGTAATCCAGGAGATCATTCAATTGAAGGAGATTTGGTATTTTTGAACGAAGGAGAAGAATCTAGGATTCAAGTAAACCAAACCTATACGGTTATTTCAAAACCGAATTCAGCAGTTATTTCTGCAGACAAAATGAATGTGGTATACCGTGGCGTTCAAAATCCCATCACGATTTCAATACCGGGCATCCAAGATTCTAAAGTAAATGCATCTGCACCTGGTCTCAAGCGTGTTCGTGGTAGTAAATACAATTTGTTCCCTGGAAGCGGAAGGGAAGTGAAAATTAATGTGTCAGGAACTTTACCTGACGGTAACAAAGTCGCTTCGGTGTCAACTTTTAGAATTAAAGATATTCCTAAACCTGCAGGATATTTTAGAGGACAGTCGGGTTCGTTTACGCTGCCAAAATCTAGTTTGGAGCGAGGAACGGTTGAAGCTCGTTTAGAAGATTTTGATTTTGACTTACCCCTTCAGACAAAATCATTCAGATTTAGAGCTCCCGGACAACCCAGTAAAGTAATTCAAGGAAATAAATTAGACGCTGCTGCCATCTCTAGTTTAAGCCGAATTAAAAACGGTCAAACAGTAATCATTTCCGATATTGAAGTAATAATTCCTTCAAATCCGAGTTATAAGTTAAAACAGACCTCGCCCATATCAATTACGATTAATTAAGTAACCCAAAGATGAAAAAAGGATTTTTTATATTACTCTTGGTGATCGCATTACATTCCAACAACAGTTGGTCTCAAGCGAATCTTCTCAATGCAAAAGTTCCTCAGGAAGTGGGCATGCAAGTAACCGAGAATCAAAGTCCTATTGCTTATGGCTATATTGATGATCGCGATGTGCTTTGGTCCAAAACAATATGGGAAATTATTGACTTGAATGAACGGATTAACTTCCCGTTTTATTATCCTACGATAAACAACGGTTTGTTATCCAATGAGCGCAAGTCCCTGTATCGCGTTCTATACGACAATATCGCTTCTGGGAACATTACAGAAATTTATTCTACCTCCTACTTTAATGAAAGTGAAAAATTAACTTTTGATGATTTAACAGATATTCTAGTTTCTAGAAATCTTTCCGCAGAAGGAATTTCAAAATCGAATGCAGGAGAGCAAGTTACCGAGGACGATTATGATACTTACAAAATCGAGACGGATAAAATTGTACAATACCGTATTAAAGGAACATGGTATTTCAACAAACGCCTAGGTGAATTGAAGTACAGACTATTGGGTATTGCGCCTGTTGCACCAGATGTTTCCACGCTCAGTCAAGGCCCGGAAGCCATGAAAGATGCTTTGGTTCCTCTTTTTTGGATTTGGTTTCCAGATGCACGAGAAGCATTGGCAAACAGCAATGTATTCAATACTAGAAATTCTTCACAGCCGATTACCTACGATCACATGTTAAATTCACGTCGTTTTAACGCTACAATTTACAGAGAAGAAAACGTGTATGAAGACCGTCAAGTAAACGAATATATCTACGAAGATGCCCTCCGCCAGCTTTTAGAATCTGAGCGCATCAAGTCTGTAATCAGAGATTTTGAACAAGACATGTGGAGTAATTAATCCCCAGCTATAAAGTAACAAACGCTATTGGTAACAGTAGCGTTTTTTTTTGGCTACTTTTGAGCCTATGATTGACTCAATTATTGTAGGATACGGATTGGCGGGATTCCATATGGCATGGCAAATGCAGCAGCACCAAAAAACGTTTCTGCTTGTTTGGGACCAATCGCTTAAAGGAGCCAGTAGTAAAGCCGCGGGCGTATGCAATCCTACCGTGTTAAAGCGCTACACCATGGCATGGAACGGGATACCCTTTTTGAACTATGCCAAAACCCGTTATACAAACATCGAAGCTCAACTCAACAGTCCGTTTTTTGATACCTTACCCATTCATCGCATTTTTACCAACGAACGCGAACAAAACGATTGGATTGTCGCTTCTCAGCGCGAAGGATTGAGTGCTTTTTTAAATCCAAACCTTGTTCCCCAAACCGCTCCTGATTTAAAAAATAACGCAGGCTATGGAATTGTAGAACAACTCGGTAAATTGAAAATCAACCCCTTGCTTGAACAGTTTAAACAAACATTGGGTTCCAAACAATACCTAAATCAGGTCTTTGATTATTCACAACTTACACCAGCAAAGAATGGTGTAAGCTACAAAGGCATACAGGCGAAAAGAGTTATTTTCTGTGAGGGCTATGCGAGCAAAGCAAACCCTTGGTTTAATTATTTACCCCTCACAGGTTCTAAGGGCGAATACCTGATCATCAAAGCTCCACAATTAGCCAGAACGCAAATCATCAAAGGATCCATTTTTATTTCACCCCTAGAGGAAGGGTTGTTTTGGGTTGGGGCCAGTTTTACGCGAGAAGATAAAACAGCCACACCCACACCACAAGGAAAGGAATGGTTACTTAAAAAACTCAATGCTCTTTTGGATACCCCTTATGAAGTAGTCCTTCACCAAGCAGCGATTCGCCCCACAGTAATCGACCGTAGGCCGTTACTCGGAGCCCACCCCTCTTTTTCCAACCTATTCATTTTTAATGGCCTAGGCACACGAGGAGTATTGATGGCTCCGCTGCTTTCCCAATGGTTGTATGACCATATACAAGAGGGAAAACAAATTCCAAATGAAGTAGCAATTAACCGTTTTGAAAGCTATTTTAGCAATCCAAAATAAATTATGCTAAACGCTCATCAAATTACTGTCAGCTTTGGAGGAGAAACGCTTTTTGATTCCATTTCTTTTCGATTAGGCAAGGGAGATAGGGTAGGTCTAATCGGAAAAAACGGCGCAGGTAAATCTACATTATTGCGTTTAATGGCTCAAGAAAATACACCTACTTCGGGAAGTTTTGCATTAGAGAAAAATTGTAAAATAGGCTATCTCCCACAAGACCTAGACTTTGAACACGGCAGAACTGTATTAGAAGAAGCTTATCTAGCTTTTGAAGAGATCAAAGCCATTGAGCAACGTCAAGAGACGATTCATCACTTTATGGAAACCACCCAAGATTTTGAAAGTCCGTACTATTTTGATCAATTGGATGAATTGAATGAACTCACTACACGCTATGAAATGATCGGGGGGTATCTTTACCAAGCACAAACCGAAAAAATCTTATTGGGCTTAGGCTTTAGCATGCAAGATTTAGACGCCCCTACCGATACTTTTTCAGGGGGATGGAGAATGCGCATTGAGTTAGCCAAGCTCCTTTTGAGAGAAAATGATATTTTGCTTCTCGATGAGCCAACCAATCACTTGGATATTGAATCCATCATTTGGCTCGAACAATTTCTTAAAAAATTTAAAGGGGCTTTAGTTTTGGTTTCCCATGACCGAATGTTTTTGGATCAGGTGACCAACCGTACCATTGAGATTGTACAACAGCGAATTTTTGACTTTAAAAAATCGTATTCTAACTACATGATTTTTAGAGAGGAATTGCGCACCCAACAACTGGCTGCCCAAAAAAATCAAGAAAAAGAAATTCAACAAACAGAAAAATTAATCGAACGTTTTAGGGCAAAAGCATCCAAAGCCAGTATGGCACAATCTTTACTAAAAAAACTGGATAAGATTGAGCGCATTGAAATTGATCCTGAAGAAAATAAAAAAATTAAATTTGAGTTTACGGTATCGCACCAGCCGGGTAAAATAATTTTACAGACACACAACGTTTCCAAAGCCTATGGGGATAAGCAGGTGCTTCAAGAGGTAAATCTTGAAATTGAACGCGGAGAAAAAATTGCTTTTATCGGACAAAACGGACAAGGAAAATCTACCCTAGCCAAAATCATCGTTTCTGAGATTTCCTATGAAGGAAAAGTCCAATTGGGGCACAACGTACAGTTAGGTTATTTTGCCCAAAATCAGTCAACCTATCTCAATGGAGAGCAAACCGTACTGGAGTCTGCTGAGGAGTCTGCTACACCGGAAAACCGAACCAAGGTAAGGGACTTATTGGGCGCCTTTTTATTCCCTGGAGAGGCTGTAGACAAAAAAGTCAAAGTTCTGTCTGGGGGCGAACGAAACCGCCTTGCCTTGTGTAAACTCTTATTGCAGCCCTTTAATGTGCTGATTATGGATGAGCCTACCAACCACTTAGACATCGCTTCAAAAAATGTATTAAAAGAAGCCTTGCTTAAATTTAAGGGAACTTTAATCTTGGTTTCCCACGACCGAGATTTTGTTCAAGGGCTCTGCGAAAAAGTAATTTCATTTAGAAATCAAGAAGTAAAACCCTTTTTAGGGGATATTAATGCCTATTTGGAGGAGAAGCAATTGAGTTCGTTAAAAGAGCTAGAAAAAGGTCCGGAAAAACCTGAGCAAGCTCCAACTAAAACGACTGAAGACGATTATAAAAAACAAAAAAAGGCACGTGCTAGCGAACAAAAAATACTCAAAATTGAAAAGCAAATAAGTCGCTTGGAAAAGGAACTAAAAGAGATCGATTTTGAGCTTGAAATCAATTACGAACAAACCATCGCCCAGCCCAATTTTTTCGACTCCTATCAGCAAAAAAAACAAGCGTTAGAGCAATTGCTTCAAGAATGGGAGAACTTACAAACTTAACCTTCAATTTCTTGAAGGTAGCGTTCGGCATCCAAAGCCGCCATACATCCGGTTCCAGCTGCGGTCACTGCTTGACGGTATTCTTTGTCTTGAACATCGCCTGAAGCGAAAACCCCAGGGAGGTTGGTTTTAGTAGTTTTTCCTTGGGTGACTAAATATCCTGCCTCATCCATGTCCAGCTGCCCTTCAAAAAGTTCCGTATTGGGTTTGTGTCCAATGGCTATAAAGAGTCCAGTAATCATAATCTCTTCGGTTTCTCCCGTTTGATTGTTTTTCATGCGTAGCCCTTCAACTACTTGGTCTCCAAGTACTTCATCAATTTCGGTATGGTATCTTAAGTCAATATTGGGTGTATTTGTTACGCGGTGTTGCATGGCCTTGGAGGCACGCATTTGGTCTTTGCGAACCAACATGGTGACCTTAGCGCATATCTTGGCAAGATAGGTAGCCTCTTCTGCGGCAGTATCTCCTCCTCCTACGATAGCAACTTCCTGCCCTTTGTAGAAAAATCCATCACATACGGCACAGGCAGAAACACCACCCCCTCTAAGACGTTGCTCGCTTGGAAGCCCCAAATATTTTGCAGTAGCTCCTGTGCTGATTATAATTGTTTTCGCGTGGAGTTCTGTTCCACCAGCGGTAAAGGCTTTGTGAATTCCTCCAGATGTGGATGCGAATTCTACTCGCTCTATACGGTCGATTCGAACTTCAGTTCCAAATCGTTCTGCTTGTTGTTGTAATTGAACCATCATGGTGGGTCCGTCAATCCCTTCAGGATACCCAGGGAAATTATCGACCTCTGTGGTGGTGGTCAGTTGGCCACCTGGTTCCATGCCCGTATAAAGTACAGGGTTTAAATCCGCTCTTGCAGCATAAATAGCCGCTGTATATCCGGCAGGTCCACTTCCAATGATTAAGGTTTTGAGTACGTCCATGTTGGTTTTTATTTGTCCCAAAAATAAAGCATATCTTTTAGTTGTATCTTCGTTTTAGATTAGAATTATTAATAAACTTATCAATGATTTCTTTACCCAAAAAATTCCTTTTTTATTTGTTGTTACTTACTGCCTGTATGCCCCCGAGTTCCTCTACTGCAGAGGCTGTCATTGAGAAATCCATAGCGGCCCATGGTCTTGAGGTTCCAAGCTATCAAATTGATTTTGACTTTAGGGACTATCACTATACATTAAAGCGGGATAAGGGATTTTATTCGTATGCCAGACAAACTTTTAAAGAGGAAAAGAAAATTGTTGACCTGATGACCTCTGCTGCAGATTTACAACGTTTTGAAAATGACAGAGAAATCATCCTTCAAGACAGTATACGGAAGCTGTATTCCAATTCGTTGAATTCGGTAATGTATTTTTTTCAACTCCCTAAACCCCTTCAGGATCCAGCGGTAAAGGCCCAACTTTTAGCTCCTATGACAATTGAGGGGAATCTCTATTGGACATTAAAAATCAGCTTTGATCAAGAAGGAGGAGGCGACGATTTTCAGGATGAATTTAGGTACTGGATCAATCAAAAAAATCATCAAATTGACTATATAGCTTACAACTATCTGACTGATGGCGGCGGTACCCGATTTAGAAAAGCGCTCAACAAAAGAAAACATCAAGGCTTACTATTTCAAGATTATATCAATTTTAAACCGGAGACAAAATTTCCTCCACTAGACAGTCTTCCATGGCTTTTAGAACAAGATAAACTCCTAGAGGTATCTAGAATTGAAAAGAAAAATATCAAAGTAAAACAATCTTAAATTTTCTAATATTTATTTAAAAATTTTAAAGATGAAAATCAATGTTATTCCAGAAATGGTAAATTTGAATTGTACAGGAATATATAAATCATGCAAATACCTCAAAACAAATCTTTAAGTTATAAGGCACCCGGTAGTTTTGAAGAAACTCGTTACGAAAAACTTCATAATATACTCTGCGAGAGTCCGAGTGAAGGCTCCGTTTTAATTGCTCAAGAAATTGCTTCTTTGATACAAGAAAAACAGCAACAAAATAAAATGTGCGTGTTGGGGTTAGCCACTGGATCTAGCCCGATAAGTGTGTATAGAGAGTTGGTTCGTATGCACCAAGAGGAGGGCTTGAGTTTTCAAAATGTCATCAGTTTTAATTTAGATGAATACTACCCCATTTCTAAAGAAGATGTTCAGAGTTATCATTATTTCATGCATACTCATTTGTTTAATCATGTAGATATTAAACCTGAAAATGTCAATATTCCCAATGGTGAAGTGGCCCTAGAGGAGGTGAGAGATTTTTGTATTGCCTATGAAGAAAAAATTAAGGCTGTTGGAGGGATTGATCTTCAAATTTTAGGAATTGGAAGGACCGGACACATTGGATTCAATGAACCCGGTTCGCACCGAAATTCACAAACCCGAACGATTACCTTAGACCATCTGACACGGTTTGATGCTGGACCCTCTTTTCAAGGCTTGGAAAACGTACCCCGCAAGGCGATTACTATGGGGATAAAAACCATCCTCTCTGCCAAAAGAGTACTGCTCATGGCGTGGGGTACCAACAAAGCGGAGATCATTCAAAAAGCGATAGAAGGAGTAATTTCTCCTATGATCCCTACGACCTACCTTCAGTTGCACAAAAACACCACCTTTGTCCTCGATCATGAAGCCGCATCAGAACTAACCCGAATAAAGACCCCATGGTTGGTAGGGCATTGTAATTGGGATGCAGCATTGCGCTCTAAGGCAATTGCATGGCTCAGTACGACAACGTCTAAATCAATTTTAAAGTTAACGGACGAAGATTACAACCAAAATGGAATGTCGGACCTTTTGGCTTCTCACGGTTCAGCATACGATTTAAATATTGAAATGTTCAATAGATTGCAGCGTTCCATTACAGGCTGGCCTGGCGGGAAACCTGATGCAGACGATACGTACCGGCCCGAACGCGCACTCCCCAAAAAGAAAAGGGTGCTGATTTTTAGTCCCCATCCTGATGATGATGTCATTTCTATGGGAGGAACTTTTGACCGTTTGGTTGCTCAAGGACATGAGGTTCACGTTGCCTACCAAACCTCTGGAAATATTGCAGTTTCAAACGAAGATGCCATTCGGTTTTTAGAAGTAACAGAAGATCTATTGCATTCTGATACGAGTAAAAAGGTAGCACAATTAAAACAGGAATTTAAAGAAATGAACCCACAGCAACCTACACCCAGAGGCATCTGTGATTTAAAAGGAAGCATCCGAAAAAGGGAATCTTTAGGAGCTACACGTTATGTGGGCATCCCTGATTCGCAAGTTCATTTTATGAATTTACCTTTTTACGAAACCGGGTTAATCGATAAAAACCCAATGTCTAAGGTAGACATAAAGCAAACCATGGCACTCATTGAAGAATTAAAACCGCATCAAATTTATGCGGCAGGAGACCTAGCCGATCCACACGGTACCCATCGGGTGTGTTTGGATATTATTTTTGCTGCACTCAAGGCACTGAAATCTAAACCGTTTATGAAAGACTGTTGGGTTTGGCTTTACCGAGGCGCTTGGCACGAATGGGAAATCCATGAAATTGAAATGGCAATACCGATGAGCCCAGATCAAGTGTTGAGAAAACGAAAAGCTATTTTTTACCATCAATCACAAAAAGATGGTGTCATGTTTCAAGGGAACGATCACAGGGAATTTTGGATTCGAGCAGAAGATCGAAATGCAGATACGGCCAAAAAATACAAAGACATGGGGCTGTCAGAATACGCAGCCATCGAGGCGTTTAAACGCCATCATTTCTGAGCCAAGACAATCGAATCTATCTCATAACGATAAGCCGCTCTTAGGTATTGAATGCGACCTAGGGAATCTAAAAAAAAACTTCTCCTGGTTTTGTTTAATGACAAACCTGTCTGGGTTTCATAACTGTCATTTAAAATCAAACTAGTACGGTTGTTGTGTCGTACTTTAACCGCTCTAATTTTAAAGTTTTCCGGGTGAAAGTAATAAAACCATTGATCGGCATCAGGAGCATCCGAATAGGTAAGCTGTAAGGTCAATGCTTCTATAGAATCCAGGATTTTTTGTTTGCCCAAATAGACTTTTTTAGCAGACGGGTCTACAAGTTTAAAAGGTTGCCAAAACACATACAGGGCTGCATCCAAATTACTGGTCGCTTGTGCTAACTTTACTGAGTCTGTAATTTGTTCTCCATTTTGATAGAAATGGACTTGCTCGGTTTCTTTTTGTGCAAAAAAGTGATCCCCTTCAGCATCCCAAACCATTTCGGTCAACTCCGGATTCCATTGATGGCTAATTGACTGGTCAATAGTTTTTTCAAGTGTTCCAGATTCGGAGTAAAGGGAGGTGCGTTTGTTGTAGTGAATCGACTTGAAGGTGTTTACTAACTCCCACCCCCCATGGGCTTCAATGCTTTTTTGAACTAGCCTAGAGGCGTTCATCGAAGCGGGAGAACAATTGAGGAACCCTAGAACTACCACCCCCAGAATAATTTTCCGGAGGAGTGATGCTTTGAATTGGTAAAACTGCTTCAATTAATTTGTATTTTAGGTAAAAATAAAGTTTTCATGAAATATTGTAACGCCCTTAAACTCAAAGCCCTTTTTTTTATACTATCGCTTCAGCTGGCAGTGCTTTCAGCCCAGCAAAAATTTTCTAAAAGGGAAATTCAAAAAATTAAAACAGCCACCTTAGAGGCTGTAGAAAGTCGGCATAAAAACACCCAAGTCATGATTGATAAGGTTTTCAGTTTTGCCGAATTGGGGTTTCAAGAGTACGAATCCTCTGCCTATTTAATAGGAATATTAGAAGCGGCAGGTTTTGAGGTAGAAAAGGGAATTTCGGGAATTCCCACAGCCTGGATGGCTACTTGGAGTCATGGAGACGGCCCTACGATAGCCTTGGGAAGTGATGTAGACTGTATCCCAAAGGCGTCTCAGTATCCTGGGGTGGCCTATCACAAACCCATGGTCGAGGGAGCTCCTGGACATGGCGAAGGACATAATTCAGGGATACCTGTCATCATCACGGCAGCCCTCACGCTTCAGGAACAAATGCAAAAAAATAAGTTGGGAGGAACCCTTGTCGTTTGGCCAGGAATCGCTGAAGAATTAGTTGCCTCAAAAGCTTGGTATGTAAGGGATGGTTATTTTGATAAAATTGACCTGTGTATTTTCACCCATGTAAGCAGTAATCTTTCGGTTTCATACGGTCAATCTACAGGAACGGGTTTGATCTCGGTTGAGTATACTTTTGAAGGAGAGGCAGCTCATTCTGCGGGTTCTCCTTGGAGAGGAAGAAGTGCATTAGACGCAGCCGAATTGATGAATGTAGGATGGAATTACAAACGAGAGCATTTACACCCCTTAAAGCGGTCACATTCCATCTTTACCGATGCTGGAGATCAGCCCAATGTGGTTCCTTCCAAAGCCTCAATTTGGTTTTATTTAAGGGATATAACCTATGAAGGGATAATGAAAATGTATGCTGATGCCAACAACATCGCCCAGGGGGCAGCACTCATGACAGATACTAAGGTACATTCCAAAATTCTGGG
Organism: Flavobacteriaceae bacterium; assembly: GCA_023263685.1. GTDB lineage: Bacteria > Bacteroidota > Bacteroidia > Flavobacteriales > Flavobacteriaceae > MS024-2A. The sequence goes on from JALQVM010000007.1 coordinate 21,150, forward strand.
TACGGCTTGGCCTCGTCATTTTAATAAAGTAATTGCAGAAACCATGTACGCAAACATCCAAACTGTGGGGCTTCCAAAATGGTCAGTGGCAGATCAAACCCTAGCGAAAGCCGTTCAGAAAGAAGTTGAGTCGAATACAACTACGGGTCTTGCCGTAGAACTATCCGAACTGGGTAAACCCTTACAAAATCCAAGAAGTGGCGGTTCTGATGACATTGGGGACATCTCTTGGACGATTCCTACAGTCACACTTCGTTTCCCATCCAATATTCCTGGTTTGCAGGGGCATCACTGGTCTAATGCCATTGCGATGGCCACGCCCATAGCCCATAAGGGAGGTACGGCTGGAGCAAAGGTGGTTGCTACAACGGTAATTGATTTTTTAACTCAGCCTCTACTGCTGGAGCAAGCAAAACACTATTTTGAAAACGTGCAACGCAAAGAGACTCAATACCAACCCATGATTTCGGAAAAAGATCCTCCACCGATCTATTTGAATAAAGACATTATGGATCAATACCGACCGGCCTTGAAAAAGTTTTACTTCGATGAGTCAAAATACGATACCTATCTCGAACAATTGAATATCCAATACCCAACCCTAAAATAAGCGAGATGAGGTGGTATTTACTGCTCCTGTTTTTGGTATCCCAGGGGTTCGTTTTCTCCCAACAGCGCGTGTCTAAAAGTGATTCCCTAGCTGTTGTAAAGGTTTTGTTTACGCAACAAGAGCACTGGAACAACGGAGCTATAGATGCTTTTATGGAAGGATATTTAAAGTCGGATCAATTGGTTTTTTCGGGTGCAGCTGGACCAATTTTTGGGTGGGAGTCCACTCGAGAGCGCTATTTGCAGACGTATTCCAATCGTGAAAAAATGGGAACGTTGAAATTTGATGTACTCCATCTATTGGCTTTAAGTCCTACGGTGATTCAACTGCAAGGAAAATTTTATTTAACACGATCTATGGGTGATGCCCAAGGTTTTTTTACTTTAAATTGGATTCGAGTAGAAGACCAGTGGTACATCATATCCGATCATACTTCAGCCGCACCTTTATAAGTTATGCAACGAAAAATCGCCCTTGTTTTAGGCCCCTTACTTTTTGTTTTAGTTCAATTTTTAAAACCGTTTGAAGGGTTATCCGATCAGGGGCATGCCGTTCTGGCTACTACACTTTGGATTGCTGTTTGGTGGATTGTAGAAGCCATTCCTATTGCAGCAACGGCGCTTTTACCCATCGTATTGTTTCCCTTGAGTGGCGGGATGGAGCTTGCCACTACTACGGCTTCCTTTGGACATCGGTATGTATTTCTTTACCTCGGAGGGTTTTTGATTGCAATAGGGATTGAAAAATGGAATTTACACCGACGTATAGCGCTCACTATCATTGCGCTTATAGGGTCGGATATACGTAAAATCATTTTGGGTTTTATGCTTGCCACAGCCTTTTTGTCCATGTGGATATCCAATACGGCCACTTCAGTTATGATGCTTCCCATTGGAATTGCGATCATTAAACAGCTCAAAGACAACCCAGCCACTATAGAAAACGAGAACCTCATTTTTGGTAAAGCCTTGATGTTGGGAATAGCCTATAGCGCTTCGATTGGGGGTATAGCTACCTTGATCGGAACACCACCGAATTTAGTATTGGCAGGAGTTATCCAGTCTACCTACGGCTATGAAATTTCTTTTTTGGAATGGTTTCAATTTGGATTTCCAATAGCACTTACCCTTTTGTTTTTTTGTTGGCTTTACCTCACGCGTTCTGCTTTTAAGTTTACACAGACCGAATTTCCTGGTGGAAAAAAAGAAATCCTCCGTTTGAAAAATGAATTAGGCCCCATCAGTTATGAGGAGCGATGGGTGTCTATCGTGTTTGCGCTGGCGGCCTTTTCTTGGATTACTCGCTCTTTTCTTCTAGAACCCTTATTCCCTAAAATTGACGACACTCTAATTGCCATTTTATTTGGTTTGGTGCTGTTTGTCATTCCTTCTAAAAAAGAAGGTCAGCCCATTTTGAATTGGAAAGATACGGTCAATCTACCTTGGGGGATCATTTTATTGTTTGGAGGAGGAATGGCTTTAGCAAAAGCATTTGAAGTAAGCGGTCTGGCAATCTGGATGGGAAAATTGATGACTGAATTTGGAGGCCTCTCCCTTTTCATGTTATTACTACTTTTGATTGCGGCGATTAATTTTTTAACTGAAATCACCTCAAATTTAGCCACCACCGCCATGTTACTTCCGGTTTTGGCTCCTTTAGCCATGGAAATTGATGTTCATCCCTTTGGGCTTATGGTGGGTGCTGCCATTGCAGCGTCTTGTGCCTATATGCTTCCAGTGGCTACCCCCCCTAATGCAGTAGTTTTTGGATCGGGGTATTTAAGAATACCGGATATGGTTTCCAAAGGAGTGGTAATGAATATTTTTTCGATACTCTTTGTCTGTCTTATGGTTTATTTTCTTTTACCCCTGCTTTGGGAAATAGATCTGGAATCATTTCCATCGGCCTTTATGCCTTAGGGGCGCTCGATAGGAAAGTCAAAATAGGTTTGTGGAAACGGTTCATCGTTTAAAGTAAAATGCCACCACTCTTTTTCATAGGGTCTAAATCCATTGGCTGTCATCAGCTTTCTCAACAGGCTCCGATTTGCTTTTTGTTCCTCTGAAATTTCGCTGTAGTTGAAATAAGAAAGGGCACCGAAAAAATCCCAAGGGCCTCCCATATCCATTTCTTGACCTTTGTTTTTCCCAGTTAAATAAACCAAACTTAGGTCCACTGTACTTCCTCTACTGTGTCCGCTTTTTGAAGCAATAAAGCCCATTTCAAAGAGTTTGCTTTTGGCCAGTTCAGGATAATACCTTCGTTTTGTCAAAGTATCACCAGTATTTTTAGACCATTGAATAAAATCATTTACTGCCCTTTGGGGGCGGTAGGCGTCAAAGATTTTTAACCCTAACCCAAAAGGTTTTAACTCCGCTTGAACTTTTTTTAACTGTTGGGCTAGTGCAGTGGTGCCGATGGCAATCGGGTCAGTATAACCGGTCACCTTTCTTCCCATAAAATTAGCCGAACCGGCATACCGCATTTCAACGACTAGATCCGGTATGGAATCTCTAAGCAGGGTAAACCCTGGAGGCAGTTGGGCCACTACTAATTGTGAAATGAACCAACAGGCTAAGGCCAGCTTACAATTGGAGTGCATAATCCAGAAGTTTTCCTCGAATACCTAAGGTATACAGTGCGCGTTGATCTCTAGTGGGGTACACTCGATTGCTTAAAAAAACGATAAAGCATTCTTCTGCAGGATCAACCCATACAAAGGTTCCGGTAAACCCACTGTGTCCGAAGCTAGAGGGAGAAGCCAATAAGGAGGGATAGGCATCTTCTTCCCCTGCGAGGCTCGGTTTGTCAAAACCCAATCCCCTTCGATTAGCACTATCAGGATATGCCCTTTCGGTAAACAACTTTACGGTTTCCGGTTTGAGAAATGGTGTTCCTTGATAGGATCCTTTCTTAAGAAGTAATTCTAAAAGTGGGGCGATGGAAGCCGCGTTTGCAAAGAGCCCTGCATTTCCACTGACTCCTCCCATTAGAGCTGCCGCTTCATCGTGAACCCACCCTTGTACTAACTGTTTTCTAAAAAGGGAATCACGTTCGGTAGGGACACTTTCATTTTTTGGGAAGTATTTAGTAGGTAAATAAGTAAGACGCTCTAGTTGTAAGGGGTCGTAAAAATGGAATTTTAGAAAGGATTCAAAATTCAATCCACTCAATTTTTTTGTCAGTTCTGGGATTAAAAAAAACCAAAGCCCTGAATAGTCATAATCCCCCACTGCTTTTAGCCCTGTTTTGCGTATGCGGCGCATAATTTTGTGAGTGTACTTTTTGTGAAGAAAAAGCGAATCACTGATTTGGTACGGATATTTTTTAGAGAATTTTGGTTTGAGGGTTCTCGGTTTAAAATTTCCGTTTTTTTTACGAACCAAATTTTGATGGGCGATGTATGGAATCCATCCGGCACTGTGGCTTAAAACTTCCTTAAAATCGGTATTTTTTTTATTGCTCCTTTGTAAAATAGGGAGGTAATCCGAGACCTTCGCCTCTAGGTCAATATTGTAAAGTTCATAGAGCTTCATAAAGGCTAGGGTTCCCCCGAGTATTTTAGTGACTGAAGCCAGGTCGTAGAGGTCGGTGTTTTTCACTTTCACCAAGGAGTCGTAGGTGTGATATCCGTACGACTTATGGAGTTGGATGCTGTCATTTTTAAAAATGAGCAATTGGGCTCCTGGAAATGCCTTGTTTTGAATCCCGTTTTCCACAATACTATCACTTAAAAAATGAAGCATTTTGTTTTTGTCTTGTGCCTTTAATTGAAGGCTTGAACAAAAAATAAATACGACAAGAGTAGCGGGTATTTTATACATACCGTAGTTTGGTTTTTTTTTATAAATTTAAAACAATTAAAGAAAGCGCCTCCATTACTTTACCAGCCATGAAAAATCTTCAAAAAACAAAAACACTTGTACTATTTTCCCTTACCCTTAGTTGGGTTGTATTTACATATTCGCTTTATGCACAAGAAGAAGAGACTGAAGAAGTACTTCCTTTTGACGCAGTGATTCAGTCGGAGATGGGGGGCAAGCGAATGAAATTCTATGGGAATACCCGTTTTAATTTTAATCAGGCGCATTTTTCGAATTGGATTTCGGGAGGAGAAAGTGCTTTAACCCTTTTGTATGGACTCGATTATAATTTTAACTATTCGGATCGAAACGGCCTGGTGTGGGACTCCAACTTATTACTCTCCTTAGGAACGACCTATATCTCTGGGAGCAAATTCTTAAAAAAGGCGGATGACCGATTTGAGATCAATTCCTTGGTCGGTAAGCAAATCAACAGCTACTGGAATTATTCGGGCTTTTTGAATTTTAAAACTCAACTGTTGCCGGGCTTTAAGTTTTTTAATCAAGAGGGTGTAGAAAAAAGGGAAAGGGTTTCTCAATTTCTTTCACCCGCCATACTTCAAGGCGGTTTAGGGTTTTATTATAAAAAAAATCAAGATTTTTGGGTCAATTTCTCGCCCCTTTCGGCGCGGATGATTCTGGTTTCAAAAAAGTTTACCAGGGAATTAGATCCTTCAAGCACCTACTTTGGGGTTGATTATAACAAAGGTTCAAAGTTCTTTTTTGGGGCATTGATTTCTGGATTTTTTAAAACTGAACTCATGGAAAATATCATTTGGGAAAACAAATTCAGCGTTTATGTAAACTACCTAGAAAAAACTCAAAATGTTGATTTTGATTGGAATTCTAATATGCGCTTTAAGGTTAATAGTAAAATATCAGGGAACTTTATTCTACACCTGGTTTACGATGATGATTTGGTAGGAAGACTGCAGCTACGACAGCTTTTGGGGCTCGGAATTAACCTGGATTTATAAACTACTCTTCGCCTCTGGCTTTTCTCAAAAACCAGTCGTAATTGTAAAAGGTAATAAATACATTATACACACTACCCTGTCCTCGGGGGTCCATTTCAATAACCACGGTTTTATCGGGATCTACGAACCGAATACAGGGTAAATTTTTCTTGACCAATATAGGATCTGACCAGTTTTCTTGGGCATAAACAGTTTTATGGTCTATCGACTCAAAGTAGCTTCTTGTTTTTTTTAGATACTCTGTTGCTTGAGCTAAGCTTAGATTTTTTTTACTCCAGATGTTTATACTCACCAAACTTCCTTCATGATCGACTAGAGATCTTTTGCGAAAGGCGTAAGAAGTTCCCTTTCCAAAACTGATGTTTTTAAGGGTCTTTGAATTTTCTTGAAGAATTTCTGTAGCCTTTTCGAGAGGCATTTCAAATTCAAAATTTTTATAGAGGACTTGTGCGGTAATCAAGTTGAACCCCATCCCAAGGTAAAGTAGAATGCCAAAAAACTTCATGGTGTTTTATTGCGTTTAACGAATGTTTTTGTGCAACTGCAATGTAAGAAAAACCCCACATAAATTTTCAGTTTTTTTCGGTGGAACAGTTTGAAAATTAGTGTTACTTTGAAAAAAGATCAGTCTATATAGCGTGAAAAATACCGCATTAATAACAGGAGCCTCCTCTGGAATTGGATTTGAAATTGCCAAATGCCTTGCTGAAAGGGGGTATGATTTAGTACTTACCGCCCGAAATGAAGACAAATTAAAAGCTGCTGCTGAGGTGTTGTGTGAGTCTGGAAAGGGTACTGTAGCGGTAGTTGTTGCCGATTTACACAACCCGCATGCTCCACAAGACCTCTATAACCATTGTGTCCAAAAGGGATTTAAAATCAATTTGCTGGTCAATAATGCCGGGTATGCCATTGCGGGTTCTTTTGATCAAACCCCGATGGAGGAGGAAGAAAAATTTATTCGTGTATTGGGAATTTCGGTAGTTGCTTTGAGCAAGTTGTTTTTAAAAGATATGCTGGAGGCAGGTGAGGGAAAAATTATGATGATTTCATCTGTTGCTGCCTTTGCGCCGCCCTCTTCTATACAAGCACTTTATGGACCGATCAAGACCTTTGTCAACCGATTCAGCGAGGCTCTGAATCTCAATTACAATCATAGGGGAATCACTTCCACTGCAGTTTGTCCTGGGTATACCATTACCAATTTCCATACGGCCAGTGGGGTACAAGAAGAGATGGACCGTGTGCCTTCATTTATGAAAAAAGAGGCAAGTTTGGTAGCTAAAGAGGCCGTTGAAGCCACCTTGAAGGGCAAAAAAGTATGTGTTCCCTCAAGGACATTTAAACTGATTGTTTTTTTGTTAAAAGTAGTACCCCATTCCCTTTTTCAATTGTTTAGTCAGCGTCTGGCTCCCGGGCGTTACGACCGTAAATAGGCTATTTTACACCGGTGACAATAAGGGTTCCTGCCCAGTTTTCTCTTGCACCATAACGCCAATTTTCTATCGATTGAAATCCAGCAGCCTCAAAAAAAGTACACCACTCAGTTTCTTTAAAAAGCTTCATGTTTGAGATACCACAATCGTCAGACCAAGAGTGAGAAATCGTATTTTCAAAATAGAAATCCAATCCTATGATCAGTCGTCCCCCCTCGTTTAGCCAATCGGTGTAGATTTGTTTAATCAGTTTTTTTGGATTTTCGAGGTAATAAAATACCTCCATAGAATGCACGAGATCAACTTTATTCTTCGGAGTCCATTGCATTACATCAGCATGAGAATAGGAAAGGAAGGGGTCTATTGATTTGGCTTTTTCAATCATTTTTTTAGAACCGTCAACTCCTTCTGCAGCGGTACACAGTGGATTTTTCGCTATGCTACGAACCACCCATCCGTTTCCACAACCGACATCAATAAACGAAAAGGGAGTCCTCTTTTTTGTTGAGAAAGTGAGCATGTTTTCAACAGACGCTTTATGGTTTTTTTCCATGCCGTAGTCTTTGTCTAGATCTGCCCATTCGCTAAAAACGGCTATCGGACTGCGTTTCATAATATCCAATTAAAGTCCCTACTAAAATAGAGAAATTCCCCACAAGGTAAAGCTTCCCCACCAAAAGTAACGAAACACTTTTCCTAGCAGCATCCATAAGGCAACTCGAGCTAAAGGAACACCAAACACCCCGAGCCCTACAGCGAATACATCGCCAATGATAGGAAGCCAGCAGAGGAAAGCCAAAGGACTTCCCCATCGTTCGATTTGATTTTTGAGCGCTTCTACCTTTGAATGTTTTACACCAAAGTAGGTATTTAAAAAATTCCAATTTCCAAGACAACCAAGGGCGTAGCTACTCATTCCCCCTAACCAATTGCCTAGGGTTGCCACCAGTAGGCACGCGATAAAATTGAAGTGGTTAGCCAAAAACAAGCTGAGTAATAGTTCAGAACTTAAGGGGATTACGGTGGCTGCTAAAAAACTAGAAATGAAAAGTCCAAAATACCCCCACTCAACATAGTGTTCCATAAACCATAGTGCAACTAACGCCACTAAAAATAAGAAGAATTAATTCAGTGAGGAAAAAGAACCTTGGTCTTCAAAAGCAATCGAATTTGTATCTTTAGGAAAAACAAAAGACAGATGAAAAAATCAATTTTAATTGCAGGATGTATCTTGGTAAGCAGTTTAATTTTAGGGCTTTTGATTGCTAAGGGTATTGCTACCGATCGGTACGAATACGTTAGCACTAATGTAGTGTTTGACAAAAAAACAGGCACGACCTATTTTACAGATAAAAAAGAATATATCGATACAAAGGGAGATTTGTATCGGTATGAATAGGGTTGTTTGATTTAAGAGCACTGCTGTTTTTAGTATTTTAATGTAGCTTATCTTGAGCTTTTCTTTTACTAAGATTAGTTTTTTGTGCATTAGCACGTAAGGTTTAGGTTGATTTCATGAACTGCCAAAATAACCTACTTGATTAGGGGTTCTCTTAATTTATTAATTCTCTAGATAAAAGTCTATTGATTTGGCATTTGGAATGGTATGATAGATTTTTAAGTATCTTTATATACATTAAAAAACCAATTCTCAATTCATACAAGTGAACAGGATTAACCATAAATCAAAAAGAGAAAGAAAATCAAGTATAAAGCAGTAAAGCGTTCTCTTTTTAAGTGAAAATCATGAATAAAAATTTCCAATTAGGACTAACAGTATTTTATTTTTTAGTTTTATTCGGCTGCTCTGTTGAAGACAAACTTGATGTTGTTGATGCCTCCTCAACCCCATCTCAGTCTTCTCCTATTGATTTGGAAAATGGCACACTTGAAATAAGTGATTTTATTTGGAAAGGGTTAAACGAATATTATTATTGGCAAGGTAAAGTAGAGTTACTTTCTGATGAAGTGGCCGAATCCGAGGATACCTATTCCAAATTTATAAGCTCAAACTCAAATCCT
>JALQVM010000080.1 GCA_023263685.1 Flavobacteriaceae bacterium
CGTTGGTTAGATCCGAATTCGGGAATTATCAAAGCGACCGTAGATTTTAGTTCTGAAGTCCTTGAATAGTTTTGAGTGAAATGGAATAAGGTTTGTTGAAAATGACGCACCCTATTTTAGGGCTGTCGCCACTTGATCATACTCCTCTTGGGTCAAAACATCGGTCCAAGTGGTGGGTTGTGTGCCGCCATACAAGGCTAAATAAGTTACATCCTGCTCTTTGGAGGAAGCATGCCAATGTTCCGTATTTTTTTCACAGCGGATGACATCTCCTGTTTTCATTCGAATAGCCTCTTTACCCTTTTCTTGATAGTATCCTTCTCCCGCTACTACGATTAGCACTTGAACAGAAGAATGGTAATGCCAGTCCAAGGTAGAATTTGCACGGAACGTAGCTTTTGTAATTCCATAAGGAAGTTCTTGGTCAGACCGAAGCAGATTATTCAACCAAGCAGCTCCAATATAATGGGTGTTTGGCGCTCTATTTCCTTGGTCTTGGTAAGAAGTTATTTGGTAGTCTGTTTGAGAAAATCCGAGTATAGGAATACAAAAAAGGATGAGTTGGATAATTTTCATGAAAATAAGTTTTAAAAGGAACTAAAATTAAACAAATTTGGCATAGGGTGACTTAGGTCATAAAAAAACGGTTATTCTTTTTTAGGATAACCGTTTTTTGTTGATAGAAAGTTCTCCAGTTGTTTTAAGAGATCGTAAAGTTGGGTATTGTGGAGCGTAGTATAACATTCCAAATTAGGGTTTTACCAACGCTCAACGAGCTCGTTTTCTTGATTTAAGTACATCACCCTTTTCCAAATTACTCTTTTCCAAAAGCCAGGAGTTTTAGTTCTCCCAATGAGGCCATTTCCTCAGGCCAAGTAATATCGTCCGAATTAAAAGGGGCAAAAGCGTCACTAATGTTGTCATAAAAGTCTACGGTAAAGGCATTGTAAGCATAGTCATATCCAACTGGAGACAGTACGCTTGCAGTAGCCCACCCTTTCATTTTGGTTTTTCCTTGTTTCATTAATTTTTGAAAAAAAGGCTTCATTATTCTCGATTCTTCAGCGATGTATTGGGCAGCATCATTTGCCTTAGAGAAGTTCATGACTACATAATTAAAACTGGGTTGTTTATCACTCCAAATAAGTTCATCTGTTTGGGTCAAGGTAGTAGCGAATTCGAATTTATCTTGCTTCAAGGATTCTTCTAGCAAAGCCAGTTTTTCAGGATCCATTTGGCTTTTTACCTCCGCTTGTGCGGCAGCATAATTTTTCCCTAGATTTTCATAATTCTCCCACGATCCTATGCCAATTCTAGTGTTTACATTAGGCTCATTAGCAAGCATTCCACCATTTCTTACCTGAATGGCCCAAGCATTAATTTGTCCTTTTTCTTTTAAAATAGCGGCTACTTTACTCCAATAAAAAGCCTCGTTTTGCATAAAGGTTTTAAGTTCATCTGCAGGGACTTTTCTAAAAGAATTTAAAGCTAATCTGTCTTGAGCAATTCCAAAGTTGGCTAGTAAGCCAATAGTAATCAGTACTAAAAGTTTTTTCATTTTGATTGATTAATGGTTAATAAAACTAAATATAGAAAGAATTAGTGAACGCATTAAAGCAGAGGGACTCAATTTTTACTATTTTTAAAATAAAACATTCCTCATGGTCACTTTATTTTTTCAGGGAGGCCCCCTTTTTATGAGTCTGTTAACTTTAATTTTACTCGGGGTGATTTATACTCATTTTACTCGTAAACCGTATTCTAATACCCTCGGTGTAATGGCGCTTGTCATGGGGGTATTAGGTCAATGTATTGGCTTGTATGATATGTTTATCGGAATTGAATCCATGGGGGGAGAAGTCAGCGGAGCATTATTGGCAGGAGGGTTGAAAGTAAGTATGATTTCGACTCTCTATGGTTTGCTTATTTACAGTCTCCATTTGCTGCTAACACTTTTTATTTCAAAGCAGTCCAAGTAAAACCAACCTTTATAGACAGGGTTTAGAAAATTGTTTTTTTAAAAATACGGGTGTCGATTTTTTTTCTGGGAAGCTTCCAAAATTTAACCCTGATATAATTGTTTAAAGCCGCACAAGGGATTAAAATTAGGTTTAATAACACCACGATGATTCGCCAAATAAATTTAAAAACAAACCAAAAGGCAATGCCCAACAGGGCAAAAAAAGCATAAATAATTTCAGGTCCCAAGGGTTATAATTTTCATGTTAACAAAGGAATAAAAAGTTCCCTTAGCAAAAAGAATTCATGGAAATTTATTCTGCCAGTCCAAAGAATGTATTTTAAAACCATAATCGCACCTAAAGCGGAGAATTTTCTATATTTAGGTGAATTAATAAAAACTATTGATGAAACAAACTACTTTTTTAACTAGGCGCGCTTTTATTAAAAATTCAAGTTTAGCCAGCGGTGGATTAATTCTTGGTTTTGCTAGTCTAAGTGGATGTAAACCAAAAAACGAAGGGCTCTCATTAGGCAAAGAATTACCTGAGGAGTGGTTTAAGATAAATAGTTACTTAAAAATTGGTGAAAATGGACTCGTAACCATCCTCTCTCCGAATCCGGAAGCAGGACAAAACGTAAAGACCTCCATGCCCATGATCATTGCAGAAGAGCTCGATGTGGATTGGGAACATGTGTTGGTCGAACAAGCTCCCCTGGACACAGCGGCTTTTAGTTTTCAATTTATTGGTGGAAGTCAAGCGATTCGAAGAGGTTGGTCAGGATTGCGATTAGCGGGTGCTACTGCGCGTTTGATGCTTGTGGAAGCTGCTGCAACTCTTTGGAACGTACCCGTATCCGAACTATCAACCCAAAAAGGAATGCTGATTCACAAAACTAGCAACCGCAGCATTTCCTATGGTGAAGTAGCTTCACTAGCCGCAGCAAGAGCGGTGCCAGAAAAAGTAGCATTAAAAAATTTCGAGGAATTTAGCCTCATTGGGACTTCTCAGAAAAATGTAGAGGCACATAACATTGTTACAGGTAAACCTTTGTTCGGAATAGATACCTACAAAGAAGGAATGCTGACAGCCATGATCATACATCCTCCGGCTTTTGGATTGCAACTAAAGTCCTTTGATGCATCCAAAGCACTAACCCTGCCTGGAATTATAGACGTCTTTAAAATAAAGGTGTTTAACGATGATTTTGAAAAGAAATTTTTTGACACCCTCAGTTTTAACGAAGTAGTAGCAGTTGTTGGAAATTCTACCTGGGAGGTCATGCAAGCAAAAAAGGTTATCACTTTGGAATGCGAACCCATTTCGAGTTCTACGGTGACAAGAGATCGGTTTGGCAGGAAGTGGCAACAACACACCCCTTCGGGTTTAGAAAATACCGAAGAACACTACAGCCAGATGGAATCGATGCGTTCCAAGAAGCATACCGTTCTAAGAAAAGACGGTAATCCTGAAAAAGCATTTGCTGAAGCGGCTCAACGCATCGAAAGAACGTATACCGCTCCTTTTTTAGCCCACAATTGCATGGAACCGATGAATTTTTTTGCTGAGGTCAAAAATGGAAAAGCCGAGTTAATTGGACCCCTTCAAAAACCAGAATATACAGAACAGGCACTCTCTGAACGACTTGGTATAGGCGTGGAGAACATAGACATCCAAATGACACGCCTAGGTGGAGGCTATGGCCGAAGGTCCTATGCCCATTGGCTCATTGAAGCAGCACTTATATCCGAAAAGGTACAAGCTCCTGTAAAACTTGTCTATTCAAGAGAAGATGACATGACCTCAGGAATCTACCGACCTTCCTATCAAATTTCCTACAAAGCAGGACTGGACCAGCATGGAAATTTAACGGCATTTCATGTCAACGCTGGAGGAATACCCGAAACTCCAATTGCAGAGCATCGATTCCCTGCCGGTGCCGTCGATCATTATTTGGCAGAGTCCTGGACGATAGACTCCAATATCACGGTAGGGTCTTACAGGGCCCCTCGATCAAACTTTATGGCCAGTGCGGAGCAATCTTTTCTGGATGAGGTAGCCGAGCTTGCTGGAAAAGATCCAATTGAGTTTAGATTAGACCTCTTGAAAAGAGCAGCTGAAGATCCGGTCGGTGAACGGAACGACTACGACCCCAAACGGTATGCAGGCGTATTAAAACAAGTACGGGATAAGTCTCATTGGAACAAACCAAACCAACCTAAAAACCGAGGGGTGTCTGCGTATTATTGCCACAATTCCTATGTGGCTCAAGTGCTGGATTTAGAACTCGTGGAGGGCAAACCCCTTGTGCAGAACGTCACTTGTTCCATCGATTGTGGAATTGTAATCAATCCCGATGCCGCCAAGAATATGGCAGAAGGAGGGGTTGTTGATGCGATTGGAAATGCCTTTTATGGCGAAATGACATTTAAGGAGGGAATTCCCAGCAAGCAAAATTTTGACCAATATAAAATGATTCGAATGGCGGAAGCTCCTCAAAATATTGAGGTGCATTTTATTAAAAATCAAATCGATCCTACCGGCCTTGGAGAACCTTCTTTTCCTCCTACCTTTGCAGCAGTTGCAAATGCCTTATACAGGGCAACGGGTAAAAGACAGTACAGCCAACCGTTTTCGATTTAATCTAAAGCATTGCCAATTAGATTTACGTCTATAAGCTGAAGTGATTTCACCATTTCTTGAGTCCCTGTTTTATAAGATAAAAAATGGGGCGTTTTCAGATATGATCTATAGGAATCGTAATCACGATACACCTCAAGTAAGGTAAAAAGCGTTGGATTTTCCTTTTCGTTTACTACACTATATTCAAGAACCCCCTCTTCAAGTTCCACAGCAGTATTTATTTGTTGTAAAAGTAAAGCCGTTTAGGCCGATAAAGCACTAGGCTCAACTTCTAGTTTAACCAACCGAACAAATAAATCATTGGAGTCTTGAGAATAAGTAAAGATCGATAGCGAAATGGAAGTCAAAGGAAATTAAAAAAGTATATCAAATGCTCAACAGGCATTGAATGAAAAGACCCAATTAAAAAAGGCAGACGCATTATGCATCTGCCTTTTGGTACCAATAGGGTAAAAAACGATTGAATCTACTTCATCAGCTGATTTTTTAACCAACGATTCATCCCTGCGTAGCTTAAGGTTAGTGAACTCTAAAATTTGAATTCAACTCTACGATTTTTAGACCGTCCGCTTTCTCTTGAATTAGACTCCATAGGTTGTGTTTCACCTAATCCCCTTGTGTTTAGCTGTGTAGCTTTAACCCCATTTTGAATGAGGTAGTCTGAAACGGATTGTGCGCGACTTTCAGAGAGCGACTGATTGTATTCCGCTGATCCTTCACTTGAAGAATGGCCAGTTATTTCGAGGGCAACACTGCCGGATTGATTTAAAATAACCGCTATTGAGTCTAAGAATTCCATGGCTTCCTTGGACAATTTTTTACTATCAAGTGCAAAAAAGACGAAACGATTTTCATTCAAGAGGGCAGTCAGCTCATTTTTTGGATCTGGACATCCATCAAATTCAGGACTTCCTTTAACATTAGGACATTTGTCTCGATCATTTGGCGTTCCATCTTGATCATCATCAGCATAAGGGCAACCATTATTTTCGGGAGGGCCTTGCTCATTTGGACATGCATCGGTTGCATTGGGAACACCATCTTGGTCATCATCAGGTAAAGGACAACCCTTATTTTCTGCAGGTCCTTTTTCATTTGGACATGCATCATCCTTATTAAGGACACCGTCATCATCATTGTCTTTCGTTTCCTCAATAATTAATTCAATGGTTTCTTGTTCACATTCTAAGTAAATTTCAAAGGAGTTTTCATTGATGCGTTTGATTTTAGTGCTACTAGAGGCACACCCCTTTCTGGAAACCAGGACGTTTAAGGGCAGTCGATAAGTTGTTGTCAGATTAAATCTTCCATCTGCCTTTGTTTTTACTCCAGAGTAATATCCAGCACCCGACGTCCGCAAGGGTTTTACTATCACCAAGGCATCCTCCAGAGGCAAGTCCGTATTTTTGTCTTTTACTATTCCAGAATACTGATAAACTTGTTGGGCGAGTGTTACTTGTCCAATAAATAAAGCAATGAGTATCAATTTTAGTTTGGTCATGAGTTAATTTTTTATTGTTAAAGATTGTTTATTTAAATATAATAATAGATAATAATTTCTAAACCACCTCATTTTTAAATTTGAATCAATGCGTTAAATGGGTTTTAAAATTTAATAAGGATTGCACTAAAGGACAAAGTTTTGGGTGATTAGAGGGTGATGTTCAATTAGATAAAAAATTAATCTTTTATATTGTCTTACTAAAAGTCTAGCCGAAACATGAAAAATTGTTGTTACCTATTGATCTTCCTTTTTGCTTTAGGGTGTTCTCTTCCAGGCCCTAAAGCGTGGGTTGCCCTAGGGGATTCAATTACCTATTTAAACGACCATTTAGATGAAACCGGTCATCGGGTAACCAAGGGATATTTGAGCAGGGTTGAGGAGTACTTACCCAATTTTTCAGTAACCAATAAAGGGTATAACGGATGGACGGTAATTAAATTTGCGGAAAGATTTGATCGCTTAGCGATTCCCAAGGCCGATGTATATACTCTTTTTTTAGGCACTAACGATTGGTGGGCAGGGAATCCCCTTGGCACTTTGGAAGCGTATCAAAATGCAAAGGGTCTTTCCTCAGTGATGGGGGCTTACAGACATATAATAGATAAATTAAAAGGACTGAATCCAAACGCGACTATCGTCCTGATCACTCCTATGCAGCGAGTTGATTTTGTATATATCAACAACTTTAAAAATAACGCTTACGGTTCTTATAAACCCAAGAAGGGGCAAACCTTGGAAGCCTTTGCAAACGCAATAAAAGCAATAGGAATCGCCGAAGGATTTCAAACCATAGACCTTTATGCGCATCCTGCCTTACAACATCAAAATTTGATTCGCTTTAAAAGGCTCAAAAATCTGGAAACGGGAAGCTATCAAGATTACCGTTATCCTGATTTTATTGACCTGCCTTTTGATCCGGAGACGGATGTCTACCCTTATCCGACGGAGGCTATTGAGATGACTTACGACGGGCTTCACCCCTCAGACCAAGGAAATGAAATCATTGCCCAAGCCTTGTTAAAAGTATTTTCTAAACTTTAAGCTATGCCCACCAAAGAAGTATTCGATTTTTAAGTAGCCCTATTTAACTAAATGTTATGGATTAAATGAACGTAGATATTAAAATATAAATGATCAAAAAATGGTAAAATCAACAAATCGTATCCTGTTGGTCTTATGCTTAGGTCTCGGACTTACGCATTGTACCCCAACAAAAGATTCCCAAGGATTAAAAGAGCTAAGCGACTATCCCATCGGAACGGCTATCAATCTTAAAAGCACCCTGTCAGATTCTAAAAAATTAAATCTAACGGTAAAGGAGTTTAGTAGTATTACCGCAGAAAATAACATGAAAATGTTTCGCATCTTACCTCAAGAAAATGAATACAATTGGGACGCAACCGATGCAGTGGTCGCCTTTGCAGCGGAAAACCAGATGCGTCTGTTTGGCCATGCCCTGGTTTGGCATAGCGGTACACCCAAATGGGTAAACGATCGTATAGCCGCAGATAGCCTTTGGGCTCAAAATTTTCTAAACGAATACATAAACACCGTTGTTTCAAAATACCAAGGGAAAGTAGCCGGCTGGGATGTAGTAAACGAACCGATGGAAACTCAAGGAGGGAAGTTACGATCTACAGCATGGCTCAACGCACTCGGACCGGACTATATTGCTCAAGCTTTTCACGCTGCCCATACAGCCGATCCTAATGCTACCCTATTTTTAAACGATTTTAATTTAGAACGAGATCCGCTTAAACTCGAAGGTTTTTTGGATTTGGTCGAACAGCTTCTAAATAACAATGTACCCATTAGCGGTATAGGTTTTCAGATGCATTACAGAATGGATATCCCCGATAGTCTAATTTTAAAATCCTTAGAAAAAGCTGCTGCCAAAGGGCTCAAGATACATTTGTCTGAGGTCGACCTGATTTTTAATACCCATGATGACAGTCAGGCGGGAGGGGTGCAGTCCTATGAAAACTTTACTCCAGAAATGGCACAAGCCCAAGCTGCAAAATATAAAAATCTGGTAGCCCTATATCACAAAGCAGTTCCAAAAGCACAACGCTACGGCATTACGTTTTGGGGATTTAACGATCGAGACACTTGGATAAAACCTTTTTTTAAAATCAAGGATTGGCCTACCCTTTTTGATGAACAATTAAATCCTAAAGAGGCCTATTGGGGATTTAAGGAAGGTTTGGAAGAAAACATGAATTAAAATGGTTTTAGATCCGGTTCCATTTCTTAAAACAGCTTAGTGATATTTTTTCTAAATTGGGTTTTAATAAAATTAAAAATATGTATTTCAAATCGTTAGTAAGTCTTTTAATCGTCTTCTTTCTCACCTTTCCAATTTCTGCTATTTCGCAAGATTTAGAATTAGCTACTCCAGAAGATGTCGGAATATCATCTAAACGAATCAGCGGTTTGACCCGTGTTTTCCAAGAGTATATCGATAATGACAAATTAT
>JALQVM010000081.1 GCA_023263685.1 Flavobacteriaceae bacterium
TGATGCATCTGCAAAACCTTACGTTATCTCAAACCATCGGAGTGCTCCTTTTACTGCTTAGCGGTTGCGCACCCCTTGAAAAAAATAAACCCCAAGCAGAAACCCAACAACGGCCTAATATTGTTTTTATCATAAGCGATGATCACGCCTACCAGGCGATAAGTGCCTATGGCGGAAGACTAGCGGAGGTGGCTCCTACTCCCAATATAGATCGTATTGCAGACTCGGGTATGCTGTTTACGAATTGTTTGGTGACCAATTCGATTTGTGGCCCTTCAAGGGCCACGATTTTAACGGGAAAATACAGCCATCAAAATGGATTTATTGATAACACCTTTGGCTCTCAATTTGATTTTAACCAACAAACGTTTGCAGAACTTTTGCAAGCTGCAGGTTACAAAACAGGGGTATTAGGCAAACTCCACCTCGGAGCCAAGCCATCAAAGGGCTTTGATTATATTGACATCTTACCTGGCCAGGGGTCGTACTACAACCCTGTGTTTATCAATGAACAAGGACAATATAAACTGGAAGGTTATACCACAGAAATAATTACAGAAAAAGCCATTCAGTGGATGGATTCTATTAAATCAGATGCGCAACCTTTTATGCTTTTTTTAGGACATAAATCTCCGCACAGGCCTTGGCAGCCCGGACCGAATGAGATTGGAATGTATGAAGGGGTAACCATTCCCGAACCCGAATCGCTTTTTGATACCTATACAGGAAACAGAACGGTAGCGGCGATGAACTTTATGTCCATATCGGAAGCCATGAAATTGGAGCAGGACCTTAAAATTACCTCAGGTCCACAAGGTGGATTTACCAGCAAACAACAAAAAACTTGGGATTCCATCTACGGTCCTATCAATGAAAAATTCAACAAAGAAAATCCCACAGGTAAGGATTTAACGCGTTTTAAATACCAGCGCTATATGAAAGATTATCTGGCTAGTGTGGCTGGAGTGGATAAGGGTGTCGGGCAGGTGTTGGATTATTTGAACACTTCGGGCTTAGAGGAAAATACGATCGTGATCTATACTTCAGATCAAGGTTTTTATCTAGGGGAGCACGGCTGGTTTGACAAAAGGTGGATGTATAAAGAATCCCTGCGAACGCCCTTACTGGTCAGCTGGCCGGGAAAAATTAAAGCCGGCACAAGAACCGATCGTTTGGTGTCGAATCTAGACTTTGCAGAAACCTTTTTAGATATTGCACAAACTGAAATTCCTGAGGATATGCAGGGAAAAAGTATTGTACCCATTCTAAAAGGCGAAACGCCTGAAAATTGGCGAGAAGCACACTATTATCACTATTATGAACACCCCTCTGAACACGATGTAAGACGGCATTACGGCATTACCACCGATCGGTATAAGTTGATTCATTTTTATTATGACCTCGACCAATGGGAGTTATACGATCTCGAAAAGGACCCTAATGAAATGCAAAATCGCTATGGGGATACTGCCTATGCCGAGGTGCAACGTGAGCTTCACGACAGACTTGAGATACTG
The DNA here is from genome assembly GCA_023263685.1 of Flavobacteriaceae bacterium. Taxonomy (GTDB): domain Bacteria; phylum Bacteroidota; class Bacteroidia; order Flavobacteriales; family Flavobacteriaceae; genus MS024-2A. The sequence goes on from JALQVM010000081.1 coordinate 1,518, forward strand.
CGGACAACTTATCAAGATAATGACAGTATGAGTCAAGCATTGATAAAGGACTATTACCAAAGAGTAGAAAAAAATCCATTGATTGAATATTGGAAGTTAGCCCCGGAAGAAATGCAACGGTTGTATCAAGAATATTTAAAAAACAGGAATTGATTAAACCAATTGACAAAGGTTAAGCCTTGTGAAAAATAAACCTTAGAAAAGTATAGGTTATTCCAATCTGCTTTGGTCTATCTCAAGTGATAAATAGCTTCTAATTTTTTTACCTCCTCTAAGGTTCTACTGGGTGGGGTAAGACCCTCAGGAATCGGAAGCTGGGAAAATTCTTTAAAATAAAGCGTACACGCATCCCGCCACCAGAGGGCCTCTTTGGCTTGAATTTTCAAACGTCCTCTAATGTTTTCGTAAATTGGACTAGGGATCTGTGCTTGTACGCTTTCCCAACGAGTACTCATTTGTTCTACTTCGGCTACCCCCTCATAGTAGCGCGTTATTAACTCATCCCATAACGTGTTTCCAGTGTTTAATTTAAAGTCCCAGGGCAAGTGGTGAAACCACAATAGGTAATCTAAAGAACAGCTTTGGGGGTCTTTCCAGTTCTCTTGAACCTCAGGGTGATACAGATCCAATGCATCGCTGTAGTTTCCGGTTCTGTCAAAACCAATTCCTGAAGCACTGGCTCTGTGATAGTACACAGAGGTCCAGTCGGGTCTTCCGCTCTTATCCAGCCAAGGTTGGGGGCCGTAGTGATGTCCTTCTCCCATCATGTGATGAAGGCCAAGAGGGTAGGTATATTTCACATAGGTGGCATGTGAAGACATCATTAAGTCGGTAAGGGTACTGACTGCCTCTTCTTTTCGGGAAAGGCTTTGTACCACCCATTCTTTGGCAATGGTCGCAGCATCCATTTCAGGATTCCAAGCCAATCTTCCAAACGCATACCAGTTGGACTGCCCCATAGGATGTCCTGTCCAATTGGCATCCGATCCTGTATTGGCAACGCCAGCCATCAGCGAGATTTCATGTTCAAAAAGACTTCCATCTATTACTTTGGCTACAGAAGAACCGGGTCCTTTAGCATAGGTGTCCGAACGCAAACACTCTTGGTACATCCCTCCTAAATACACCCAGTGGGTAGCCTGTCCTAAATATTCTTGAGTAATTTGAAATTCCATTGCTAAAGGAGTGTTGGGTAAGGCCCCAAAAAGGGGATGAAAGGGTTCCCGAGGCATAAAATCAATCGGACCGTTCTTTACTTGCACAATCACTTTGGGATCAAAGGTTCCGTCTAGGGGTTTGAATTGCTTGTACGCTTCTTTAAAGCGATCGCCATTCGGATCTGCTTTGTAAACAAAAGCCCTCCATATGACGATCCCCTCATAGCCTTGAAGGGCATCGGCTAACATATTTGCACCGTCTTTATGGGTTCGCCCGTAATCTTGAGGTCCGGGTTCCCCTTCGGAATTTGCTTTGACCAAAAATCCACCAAAATCAGGGATATACTGATGAATTTCCCTCGTTTTATCTTTCCACCACTTCCGTACAGCAGGATCCAGAGGATCGGAAGTTGCTAGCCCTCCGAGTGTTTTAGGCGATCGAAAATTTACGGAAATATAAATTTGGATACCGTAGGGACGAAAGACATCAGCTAGGGCTTTTATTTTTTCTAAATATTCTGAGGTCAAAAAGCGTGAACTTGCATTGACGTTATTCAAGGTTACTCCGTTTATCCCTAAAGCGGCATTGGCTCGAGCATAGTCTTCATATCTTGGATCCAAACGGTAGGGGAGTTCAAACCATTTCCAGATGGAGGACCCAGCGTAACCGCGCTCGACTGTCCCGTTGGCATTATCCCAATGGTTTAGCATACGTATTTTTACTTTGGGTTGATCAACAACCGTAAAAGGCTCCGGCTTACGCAATTGCATTTCCCTTAAAAATGCATAAACTCCATAAAGGATACCTAAATCTTTTTTAGCCTTTATGGTGGTGCCTTGGGGGGTATATTCGATTTCGAAACCTTCCTTACTCAAGGTTAAATCTTCGTCCAATTGGAGTTGTACTCCATACATCCCTTTCTGATTGGGAAGCTTCTTTTTTTCATGTGGGGAGTTGCCTAATAAACCCTGAAGTCCTTTTTGAAGCTCTTTTGAAGCGAGTTGCATTCGTTCAGTTGAGTCTGAAAAGCTAATAAATTGAAGGCTCTCGGCGTAAGCTGCACGTTCTGTTTCGTTTTCGAGTATGGAGTACCCAAGCCAAAGGGAACTGCCGTCTTGGGCTGTTACCAAAAAGACAAAAAAGATGCCAACGAAGGAAAGTAGTGATTTGTTCATGGTTTTAATGAGTATCATAGTTACAGCTTGAATTTCCATGCGCCCTAAGCTTGTTGTGAAAATTCAAGTTGCCTTTAGGGTAAGGGAGTCGCTGAGACAAAACAAGTTGAAAACGGGTAAAAAAAAAGAAGCAATGTAGTGGCTTTAACAATCCAAATACCATTATAAAATGTTTCGTAAGCGTAAGCTATCGGTTTTGCTAAAAATAAAAACTTAAATTCGTTTTCGAAGAAACCAAACAAACTTTTTAAATAATAAGCACTTGACTTCAACCATCCACTTTACCGTAACCCTTATAGGGCTGTTTTGTATCCAACTTGCTGGAGCACAAAAAAAAATTTACCTGAATGAAAAAACTGAGAAGGATCTTTCTCTAACAACCAAGGAAGCTGTTGTGGTTAACCCACAGACCCAAGACAGTATTTATTACAACGTCAACACTCCTTCACTTACGGCCTTTATTCCGCCTTATTACCTTGCCACCGGGACGGCAGTTGTTATTGCTCCTGGAGGAGCATTTCATATCCTTAGTTACAACAACGAAGGGACAAAAGTGGCCCAAAAACTGAATGAGTTGGGCATTGCAGCTTTTGTATTAAAATACAGTTTAACCTCACTTCCTCCCGAAAAACCGCTCGAGACTTTAAGGGAACGAATGCAAAATTTTAAAACATTGGATTCCTTGAACGAAGCTACCGTGTCGAAAGCTACAGAAGAAGGCTTAAAGGCCGTAGCATATGTTAGAAAAAACCACCATCTATACGATATTGACCCTGAAAAAATTGGCTTTATGGGGTTTTCTGCTGGCGGTACGCTAACACTTTCTGTGGTTTATTCTGCACAAAAGGAGAACCGTCCCAATTTTGTAGCGCCTATCTATCCCTACGAACCGGCAATCCTGGGGAGTACAGTACCGCAAGAAAAAACACCTCTTTTTTTAGCTGTTGCCGCAGATGATGAGTTAGACATGTTGCCCTACAGTCTTAATATTTTCAATAAGTGGAATGCCGAAGGGCAAGCTGCAGAACTACATGTTTACCAGAAAGGTGGCCACGGTTTTGGGATGAGAAAACAAAACTTGACCAGTGATTCTTGGTTCGATCGCTTTGCCGATTGGTTAAAAATGCAAGGCTATCTTCAAAAAAAATACCCCAACAAATACGAAAAACTGTACGGGCAAGAGGCGGTAGCTCAAGGGAAAATCGATCGGGTGAAACGACTAATGGATGATTATCCCGAACTAACAAAATACGACAAAGAGGAGGGAGTGCCCGAGCAAAAAATCAATGCCGTGTTTTTAGGGGATTCGATTACGGAAGGTTGGTTGCTGACAGATCCTGATTTTTTTGAAGAAAACACCTATTTAGGAAGGGGAATCAGTGGTCAGACTTCTGCTCAATTAGTATTGCGGTTTCGGCAAGACGTATTACAACACCGCCCCAAAGCGCTTGTACTCCACATCGGAACCAACGATATAGCTGAAAATACCGGTACGTATAAGCAAGAGTATACCCTTGGAAACATCAAAACCATGGTTACTTTAGCGCAAGAAAACAACATCAAAGTTGTGCTGTGTGGGGTACTTCCCGCTACTAAATTTGAATGGAATAGAGCCCTTGGAAATCAGTCACAAAAAATTGTTGAACTCAACCAAGCCTTACAAGCTTTCTGCTCTGAAAAAGGGATCCCATTTGTCGACTACCATCAGGTGCTTAAAAACTCTGAAATGGGAATGAAAAGTGAATATTCAGAAGATGGGGTTCACCCGAACAAAAAAGGGTTTGATGTAATGAAACAAAGTCTTACTCCCGTACTACTTGAAGTACTGGATCAAAGAAACGAAGAGTAATTCTATAAGAGTTAAAAGACTTACGCATGGATTCAAAAAAGTGCGAACTGAGCTTTAACCAAAATTCGAAAATTTTAACATTTTTTGAGTGCTCTATCTTGTCATTTTATTTTTAATTAATACTTTGTAGGACGGGAATCCAGAGGAAACCAAAAGCCCAAAAGAGCAAGCATTGAAAAATGATTTCTGAGAGTAAACGGGCTGAAATAGGGTACTTCTTTGGATTTTTGTACTGGGGGTCGGATTGAAATTCAAAACACGATTCTTGCCCAACAATTAAATTGAAAATACAAACACATTATGCCGAATTATAATATTGATGCAAAAAAGGACATGACCTATGACGCCATCGTAATTGGTTCTGGAATCAGTGGCGGATGGGCTGCTAAGGAACTTTGCGAAAAAGGCTTAAAAACACTTGTTTTGGAACGGGGTAGAATGGTGGAACACCTTAAGGATTATCCCACCATGAATGATGATCCATGGGATATGGAATTGCGAGGAGGACTTAGCCCAGAAGAAAAACAAAAACATAAATATGCCCTACGCTCCGGATTTGTAGGGAAGGATACGGAACACTTTTTTGCTAACGATGAAGAAAATCCATACACCGAAAAGAAGCCTTTTTTATGGATACGAGCGCATCAAATGGGAGGACGGTCTTTGCTCTGGGGCAAACAAACCTACCGTTGGAGTGATTTGGATTTTGAGGCCAACGCCAAAGACGGCTATGGGGTAGATTGGCCCATTCGGTATAAAGATTTGGCCCCTTGGTATACCTATGTAGAAAAGTTTGCGGGCATTAGTGGAGCGGCCCTTGGACTTCCCCATTTACCAGACAGCCATTTTCTTCCACCCATGGAAATGAATTGTGTTGAAAAGCATGTAAAAGGCAGGATTGAAAAAGCATTTCCAGGGCGCCATATGATCATTGGTAGGGTGGCACACCTCACCCAACCCCTAAACGGCAGAGGACAATGCCAATATAGAAACCGTTGTAGCAGAGGGTGTCCTTATGGCGCTTATTTTAGCAGCAATGCGGTTACGCTGCCTGCAGCTAATGCCACAGGTAACTTAACCATCAGACCGTATTCTATTGTTCATTCCCTTATTTATGATGAACAAAAAGAAAAAGCGGTGGGCGTTCGCATCATTGATGCCGAAACCCATCAAACCTATGCGTATTACTCAAAAATTATTTTCTCAAATGCTTCAACCTTAAGCACCACTCAAATACTTCTCAATTCTACCTCTTCCCGATTTGAAAATGGCTTTGGTAACGACAGCGGAGAATTGGGCCATAACCTTATGGATCATACCTATAGAGTAGGCGCTATGGGAAATGTTGAGGGTTTTGAAACCGAATATTACAAAGGAAGGAGGCCTAACGGAATCTACATTCCGCGCTATGTTAATCTGGAAGGTCAAGCCCCTGCAAAAGACTTTTTGCGTGGCTATGGTTTTCAAGGCGGAGGCGGAAGAGGCAACATCAATGCAGCCGCCAATCTACCCAGTTTTGGTGCGGATTTTAAGGACAGCATCATGCAACCCGAGCCTTGGGAATTTTTTATTACGGGTTTTGCCGAATGTCTTCCTTATCATGAAAATAAGGTGACTCTGAATAAAGACGTCTTAGATAAATGGGGCAATCCCACGCTAACCCTAGATAGCGAGTTTAAAGAAAACGAGAAAAACGCGAATCGACAAATACAAAAAGATGCCGTCGAGATGTTAGAAAAAGCGGGGCTCACGAATGTGGTTGGTTTTGATAACGAACACGAACAAGGGTATGGAATTCATGAAATGGGTACTGCCCGTATGGGGAAAGATCCCAAAACATCTGTTTTAAATAGATTTAATCAGGTGCATGCTGCTAAAAATGTATTTGTTACCGATGGTGCATGTATGACTTCCTCTTCTTGTGTAAACCCTTCTTTAACCTATATGGCCCTTACGGCAAGAGCAGCTAATCATGCTGTGGCTGAACTCAACAAACAAAATATCTAGTTATGAATCGAAGAAAAGCATTACAACAAGCAGGATTAGTAACGGGTGGGGTCCTGACTGCACCCGGTTTGTTTTCTCTATTGCAATCTTGCCAATCGGAAAAAGCGACCTCTTGGAAACCCCTGTTTTTTACCCGAGAAGAAGCTTTATTAATCTCCCGTTTAGTCGATATTCTTTTGCCGCGTACAGCAACTCCCGGGGCGCTAGATGTGAATGTAGATCGTTTTATGGACCTTGTTTTTGCCAAAACACTTTCAGCGCCGGAACAAGAGCAGTTGCGAAAGGAACTGGCTGTTTTTAACACTTCTTGTAAAGCTGATTTTGGTGACTCCTTTGTTAATTTATCCCTTGAAGACCAGCAAAAAGTACTGACTCTAGCTGAGCAGAATGCCCCAACCTTTAATGGTAGCGTATGGGGAACCGCGGTTGGAAAACAAAAAGATGTTGGCTTTTATAGACGCACTAAAGCCATGGCTATTTGGGCCTATTTTAGTTCGGAAAAAATTGGTAAAGAAGTTTTGGCATACGACCCTATCCCTGGAGCTTATAACGGTTGTTTACCCCTTTC
>JALQVM010000082.1 GCA_023263685.1 Flavobacteriaceae bacterium
TAAGCTGTAACGACGAATATTGGTGTCGGTTCGTTCAGGTTCTAGTAGGTTGTATCGTTTTTCCCATATACGTAAGGTATGGGCTTTAATCCCTGAGAGGTTCTCTAAATTCTTTATGCTGAAAGTGCTTTTTATCCTTTTCATCTATCCTATATCATTAAAAGCTTAAACAAATATAGTAAAATTTTAATAGTAAAGGTGTGCGCACGAGAAGACTCGAACTTCCACGGGAATACTCCCACTAGCCCCTCAAGCTAGCGCGTCTACCAATTCCGCCACGTGCGCTGAAAAGTGACTTGGCTGGGGCTCGAACCCAGGACCCTCTCCTTAAAAGGGAGATGCTCTACCAACTGAGCTACCAAGTCTTTCAGTGATTCGGCTGGGGCTCGAACCCAGGACCCTCTCCTTAAAAGGGAGATGCTCTACCAACTGAGCTACCGAATCTTTTGAGGGTGCAAATATAATTATCAAATATGTATTTATCCCCTTGAATTACTATAAATTTGCCCCTAGTAAATAAAATAATGAATTCAACTAAAATTATCCTTATTGGATACATGGGAAGTGGCAAAAGTGTAATCGGCTCCAAACTTAGTGAAGCACTTGGAATTCAATTTATTGACCTAGATGACGCTATCGAATCAGCGGAAGGAACCGTTATTTCAAAAATTTTTGAATCCAAAGGAGAACTTTACTTTAGGCAACTTGAGCGCAAGTGTCTGGAACAGCTTTTGGAGTTGCCAGAGCCTATGGTTCTATCACTTGGAGGTGGGACTCCCTGCTATTACGACAATATTGAGTTTATTTTGCAACAAAAAAGCGCCAAGAGCTTTTACCTGAATGCAAACATCAACACCTTAAGTCAGCGTCTTTTTGAGGAAAAAGCAGCCCGACCCATGATCGCGCATTTAACCCATTTGGAAGAAATCAAAGAATTTATAGGAAAACATCTGTTTGAACGCAATCCGTTTTATCAAAAAGCAACCCATAAGATCAGTACCGACCATAAAACTGTAGCCGAACTGGTCACAGAAATCAAAAGCATTTTATCGTAAATAAATTCCGCTTTCATCCCCTTCAAGAACCACACTGACGTGTTCGTTTACAGAGGTGGATAAAGAAATACCTTTAAAATCCGCTTTAATCGGAAACCTTTTGTGGTTTCTATTGACAATCACCGCCGTTTTAATTTGCTTTACGGGAATTTGAAGAAAAAACTGTACCGCATAGAGCAGTGTACTGCCTGTGTTGAGTACATCATCTACTACTACGATTGATTTGTCTTGGAAAACCTCCAGCGGAAGATCACAACTTACTCCATCGATGGGGTGCGCTTTGTTGATGCTAATTAAACCGTAGCTAATTTTAAGTGTACAAAATCCTTCCAATGCTTTTCCAAAACGTTGCGCCAGACGACTCCCTCTAGGTCCGATACCGGCCAGGATGAGTTCTTTCTCGTCGAGGTTGTTTTCGTAAATTTGGTAGGCAATTCTCCTGATACTGGATTGCAGCTGAGCGGCTGTTTTTATTTTATCTCCTTTTACGACCATGGGGTAAAGTTACATTTTTAGATTAATCTTCATGGGGTTCCTCTTCGATTAAGTCATCCAGATCCCGGCGTTCTTTTTTGGTAGGACGTCCTGTACCTTGGTCTCTTTTTGCTTGATTAGTCATTTGTTGTAATTCATGGCGCTCAAGGTCTAAAGCGTCAATTCGTTCAACACAATACAAAGCTACAAGTTTTGCGCCCACTCGGCTTTTGGGGAGTGCAACGACTTCGAGATTTCGCCACAACTGATCTTTGCGCACTTTGATTTGATCTAAAGGGAGAATTTCACGGGAGGGTTTTACCGTTTGCCCGTTTACCATCACCTGTCCTTTTTTACATGCATTAGAGGCAATATTTCTGGATTTAAAAATCCGTACACACCATAAATATTGATCAATTCGCACCTGTAAAAGTTAGTTAAGATTTCAAACAAAAATAAAGGAAAATTGTATCTTGCAACGCCAAAAACAAACGATCTTGAAAAATATTTTAGTCCCCATTTTACTCTTTTTAAGTTTTTTTACAAGCTGTAAAAAGGAAGATACAGTTGAGCCTCTTAGAGACGTACAAGAACAATCCATTGCTGACGATCAAAGTCTTGAAGACTATCTGAGGTCTCATTTTTACAACTATACTGACTTTTCAGATCCCGATTTTGAAGGAGCCATTGTTTTTGATACGATTCAAAATGAAAATGCATCCAAAACCCCTTTGATCAATCAAGTAAAAAAAGAAGTGATTCGTGTGCTTACGTCGGACGGGGATTACATCGACCACAGCCTATACTACCTTGTGGCGCGTGAGGGTGTGGGTTCTCATCCCGCTAAGGTAGATTCAACCTACCTCTCTTATGAAGGGGTATTGATGGACGGTACGGTATTTGATTTTTCAAATACTCCCGTATGGTTCGATCTAACTTCGGTAGTTCGTGGATTTAAAGAAGGTGCAACCAAATTTAAATCAGGAGATTTTACCGTAAATGAAGACAACACGGTTGATTTTTTTGGATACGGCCAAGGCGCACTTTTCTTCTCTTCGGGTTTAGGATACTTTAACCGTGCCTCAGGATCAATCCCTTCATATTCTCCTCTCATCTTCAAGGTTGATCTTTACGGGGTTAAACAGACGGATCACGATGGTGACGGAATACTAAGTTCAGCGGAATACGATAACGATGGCGATGGCGTACCGGACGATACGGATGAAGACGGCATCCCCGATTATTTAGACGCAGACTAACGTAATTTCTACTTTCGCTTCAGTACTTTCTTTGCTTTTTGGACGATTGCTTTTTGATTTAGCCCGTATTTATCCATCAGTTGTGCAGGAGTTCCAGACTCTCCGAAACAATCTTCTGTAGCGACAAACTCCAATGGAGTAGGGTGCACCCTTGAGAGCATACCGGCGATACTTTCTCCCATACCCCCTAGGTAATTATGTTCTTCTGCGGTAACAATACAGCTTGTTTTTCTAACCGACTTTAAAATTATGTCTGAATCCAGGGGTTTGATGGTGTGAATGTTAATCACTTCTGCATGAATGCCTTCGGTAGCCAGCGCTTTCGCAGCTTCCAGAGCTTCCCAAACCAAATGACCCGTTGCCACTAAGGTAACATCGGTCCCTTCTTGAAGCAGAATGCCCTTTCCAATTTCAAATCCAAGCGCTTCGGTCGTAAAGTTTGGTACTTTGGGTCTACCAAAACGCAAGTAAACCGGACCTTCGTAGTCAGCAATGGCAATGGTAGCTGCTTTGGTTTGGTTGTAATCACAAGGGTTAATCACGGTCATGCCAGGGAGCATTTTCATCAAACCGATATCTTCCAGTATTTGATGGGTTGCCCCATCTTCTCCTAAAGTTACTCCAGCATGCGAAGCACATATTTTTACATTTTTATTGGAATACGCAATAGATTGTCGGATTTGATCGTAAACTCTTCCGGTTGAAAAGTTAGCAAAGGTTCCCGTAAAAGGAATTTTTCCTCCGATGGCTAAACCTGCTGCTATTCCCATCATATTGGCTTCAGCAATACCGATTTGAAAGAAACGCTCAGGGTTTTCGTCTATAAAGGTTTGCATTTTTAATGATCCGATAAGGTCTGCACAAAGCGCTACTACATCGGGACGGGTTCTTCCTAATTCGGTTAAACCGTCTCCAAAACCCGAACGGGTATCATTACTTCCTTGATTGCTATATGTTGTCATCTTACTGTTTTAGTAGTCTCCTAGTGTTTCTTTATTTTCTGATAGGGCAATTGCCAATTGTTCATCGTTGGGTGCCTTTCCGTGCCAAGCGTGGGTATGCATCATATAACTTACTCCGTTGCCCATTTCGGTTTGCATGAGGATGACTACAGGCTTTTGTTTGCCTAATTTAGTCTTGGCCTCGTTGAGTGCAGCTATGATATGGGGAAGTGAATTTCCTTCGGAAAGTTCCAATACCTCCCAACCAAAAGCTTCAAATTTATTTCGCACATTCCCTAAGCTGAGAACTTCTTCTGTTGTACCGTCAATTTGTTTTCCGTTTAAATCGACCGTGGCTATGAGATTGTCAACTCCTTTGGCAGCTGCGTACATGATGGCTTCCCAGTTTTGTCCTTCTTGAAGTTCGCCATCACCCATCAGTACAAAGACCGTTTTGGAGTCGTTAGTTAATTTTTTTGAAAGGGCTGCACCTATCGCTACGGACAGTCCTTGACCTAAAGATCCTGAAGCAACACGAACACCCGGGAGTCCCTCGTGTGTGGTGGGGTGCCCTTGAAGACGGGAGTCAATTAATCTAAAGGTATTTAACTCTTCCACTGGAAAATACCCACTACGTGCTAGGGTGCTGTAAAAAACAGGGGAGATATGTCCGTTGGATAAGAAAAATAAATCTTCATCCTTACCCTCCATGCTAAAGTCTGCATGGTGCTCCATTACCTCAAAATAAAGGGCAACAAAAAATTCGGTACAACCTAAGGATCCCCCAGGATGCCCTGAGTTTACCTTGTGGACCATTCGCAATATATCTCTGCGAATTTGAAGGGTTGTGTTTTCTAGGGAAGTAATGTCCGTCATCAAATTAAATTTTTGGCAAAAGTAACCTTTCTTATTGCCTTATCAAAAGGGATTTTACAGAACTTAATTAACAATTAAAAACAACCCGGTTTATTCTTGCAGAATAGTATCTTTGAACCCAATGAAATTTGAACTTAAAACTACCGATCAAAATTCGAAAGCAAGAGCAGGTATAGTCCATACGGATCACGGGTTAATTGAGACTCCAATCTTTATGCCTGTGGGAACTTCAGCGACGGTAAAAGGAATTCATCAGCGCGAATTAAGAAACGATATCAACCCCGATATCATCTTAGGTAATACCTACCATTTGTATTTGCGTCCAGGAACCGAGTTGCTCAAACAGGCGGGGGGCTTGCATGCATTTATGGGCTGGGACAAACCCATACTTACGGACTCCGGAGGCTATCAAGTGTATTCACTTTCAGCCAATAGAAAAATTAAAGAAGAAGGAGTAAAGTTTAAATCGCATATTGACGGATCCTATCATGTTTTTACTCCAGAACGCGCGATTGAAATTCAGCGAGCCATAGGAGCTGACATCATCATGGCTTTTGATGAATGCACCCCTTACCCGTGTGAATATGCCTATGCAAAAAACTCTATGGAACGCACCCACCGTTGGTTAAAGCGATGCGTGGAGGCAGATCAGGCGCTTCCCAAGCTGTACGACTATTCACAAACTTTAGTTCCAATTGTTCAAGGAAGTGTATATGCTGATTTAAGAAAAGCGTCTGCTCATTTTATTGCCTCTATTGAGGCTCCAGCGAATGCCATAGGGGGACTTTCAGTAGGAGAGCCTGCAGAGGAAATGTATGCCATGACAGATGAAGTATGTGCCATTTTACCCGTAGAGAAGCCTCGCTATCTGATGGGAGTAGGCACGCCAATCAATCTTTTAGAAAACATCGCCTTGGGTGTGGATATGTTCGATTGTGTATTGCCCACACGTAACGCCCGAAACGGAATGCTGTTTACCGCGGAAGGCACCATCAACATTAAAAATAAAAAATGGGAAAACGATTTTTCTCCCATTGACCCGGCAGGATACTGCTTTGCAGATTTAGACTACAGTAAAGCCTACCTCAGGCATCTGTTTACCGTCAATGAAATGCTAGGAAAACAAATTGCAAGCTTGCACAACCTCAGTTTTTATCTTTGGTTGGTACGTGAAGCTAGAAAACATATCTTAGCGGGAACATTTACCGCTTGGAAAACCAAAATGGTACGTCAAATGCAACCAAGATTATAGTATGAAACTCATTGATTTTTATATAATCAAACGCTACATCGGTACTTTTTTAGTGATGCTGTTACTGTTTATCCCGATTGGGATCATGGTGGATGTAGCGGAAAAAATCGATAAGTTTAAGGAGGAAGAAATTCCCCTTGGCGTTATCATGGAGTACTACATAGACTTTACTTGGTATTTTGCCAACCTCCTTTTTCCAATATTCTTGTTTTTATCCGTGATTTGGTTTACATCAAAATTGGCAAACAATACCGAAGTAATCGCCATCTTAAGCTCTGGCATTTCGTTCTTTCGCTATCTCAAGCCATTTTTGCTCGCTGCTACTTGTATCGCATCATTCGCTTTTTTTGCAGGCATGTATATCGTGCCAAAATCCAACCTGGGTTTCAATGATTTTCGATACAAGTATCTAGTAAAAAAAGAAGCACGGAATACCAATCAGGTCTATATACAAATCAATGATAATGAATTCATTTATGTAAACAATTACGACCCTTTGCGAAAACGTGCCACCAATTTTACGCTCGAGCATTTTAATGGAAACCAATTAGAATTTAAAATTCATGCAGAGCGTATCCGCTGGATTGATAGAGATTCTGCTTTCCGATTGTCAAATTACAGCAAGCGTATTTTTGAGGGAGATCAAGAACGCTACGAAACCACTTCCAGAAAAGACACCATTTTTGATTTTGAAATCAACGATTTAGCACCTGTTAATTACATCGCAGAGACTTTGACCTATGGTGAGTTAAATCAATTCATAGAAGACGAAAAAGAAAGGGGCTCTAATTTGATAAACAACCATCTATTGGTTCGTCACAAACGCTGGAGTATTCCCGTATCCGCATTCATTCTTACCCTAATTGCAGTGGCGGTAGCCTCTTTTAAGCGTAGGGGAGGGATGGGTGTAAATCTTGCTTTTGGGATTTCCCTTGGCTTTCTTTTTATTTTCTTCGATAAAATATTTGGCGTTTTTGTTAGTAAATCAAACTTTTCACCCTTTTTAGCGGCTTGGTTGCCCCTTGCTATTTTTGGAACCCTTGCCTTCTTTTTACTTCGCCATGCAAGACGTTAGAACAAAAAGTCTGCTCCAATACCATTTTATTGTATTTATTTTTGGTTTTTCCTCCATTTTGGGCGCTTTGTGTTCGTTGGATGCCATTCCATTGGTCGTGTACCGTATGGGACTTGCTGCCTTGGGTTTAGGAGGGTATTTTGCTTTTTTTCAACGGGATAATTTTAAACTACATCGGTCGCTTTGGGTAAAAGTACTGTTGGGGGGACTCATTATTGGCGTCCATTGGGTGACCTTCTTTCATGCAATTAAAGTTGCGGGTGTTTCTCTGACCTTGAGTATGATGGCTACAGGTGCATTCTTAACCGCCATGCTAGAACCCTTAGTTACAAGACGAAGGGTTTTAGGATACGAATTGCTCTTTGGTGGGCTTATCGCCTTTGGTGTAGGGTTGATTTTTGAAGCAGAGTATGAGCACCTCTACGGCATCGGTATCGCTTTGGTATCTGCAGTGCTCTCCTCCTTATTTACCATTTTAAATACTGAATTAGTCAAAACTGCAAAAGCCATCACCCTTTCGTTTTACGAATTGGCCGTAGGAGCTGTAGTCGGGTTGCTTTATGTTTCCTTATCCTCAACCTACAATTTAGAGTCGTTTGAATTACAGCAATGGGATGGGTTATGGATCCTATTGATCGCTTGGTTGTGTACTTCTTATGCCTTTAATATTTCCATTAAGGTGATGAAACATCTTTCTCCTTTTACGGTAATGATGATCATCAATTTAGAGCCCGTATACGGCATTGCACTCTCACTTGCGATATGGGGTGAAGATGAATTGATGAGCTTTAGGTTTTACCTAGGGTTTGCCATTGTGCTCGGAGCCATTTTGCTCAATGGTATCTACAAACGTCAAAAACAAATTGCATAGTTGAAACCCAATTCCAAAGAATTTATACTTTTGTTTTAATATTAAGTTTATGGAATATTTAGAATTTGAATTACCTATAAAGGAATTAAACGAACAGCTCGATAAATGTAAACTTATCGGAGACGAAAGTGATATTGACGTTACCGAGACCTGTGAACAAATTCAAAAAAAATTAAAAGAAACCAAAAAAGAGATTTACGGCAATTTAACCGCTTGGCAGCGTGTTCAGCTCTCGAGACATCCTTCCAGACCTTTTACTTTAGATTATATCAGAGCGCTCTGTGGCGATTCATTTCTTGAGCTTCATGGCGATCGCAACGTCTTGGACGACAAAGCCATGGTTGGGGGGCTTGGAAAAATCGAGGAGCAATCCTTTATGTTTATCGGTACGCAAAAAGGATACAATACCAAAACAAGACAATACCGAAATTTTGGGATG
>JALQVM010000083.1 GCA_023263685.1 Flavobacteriaceae bacterium
GGCTTTTTGATCGTTGATGTCACAGACTACGGAAATGGCGGTGTCTTTGGCAAAATCTTTTGCTGCCTCTTTTAGATTTTCTTCAGAAATATCTAACAAAACCGCTACAGCCCCTTCCGCTACTAATTTTTTAGCAATCGACTTGCCGATGCCTCCTCCTGCTCCGGTAACCAAAGCTATTTTTCTAGACAAGGGTTTTTCTTTGGGAAGCCGTTGTAATTTTGCTTCTTCCAAAAGCCAATATTCAATATCAAAGGCTTCTTGCAGGGGCAAGGAGGTGTAGGAAGAAATGGCTTCTGCACCTCTCATGACATTTATTGCGTTTAAGTAAAACTCGGATGCCACACGTGCCGTTTGTTTGTTTTTAGCAAAACTGAACAGCCCAATTCCAGGATAGAGTAATATTACTGGATTGGGATCTCGCATGCCAGGACTGTTCTCTTTTTTACATTGGTTGTAATAAGCGGCGTATTCGTTTCTGTAGGTTTCGAAATGAGGGGCTAAGCTTTTTTTGATCGCTTCTACATTCGAAAGATCCTCAGCTGTTTCTAGGGGAAGGATCAAGGGTTTTATTTTGGTTCTCAAAAAGTGGTCGGGGCAGGAAGTACCCATAGGTGCGAGCCTTTCAAGGTCTTCACTGTTTACAAATTCGAGTACTTCAGGACTGTCGTTAAAGTGGCCGACCATATTTTGTTCTGAACTACACAACGCGCGTAAAACGGGCATAAGTTTGGCTGCTTGCGCCTTTCGCTTGGAGGCATCAGGCGATTCGATTCGTGCCCCTCCAAATACTTTTCCATTTGCTTTGATTTTTGCGTCTATATAGGCTGAGGCTTGTTCTATCACTTCTAAACTGTTGAGGTAGCACTCTTTAGATGTTTCTCCCCAGGTAAACAATCCATGACTGCCCAAAACTATTCCCCTGATTCCCGGATTGGAATTTAGACATTTTTCCAATTGAAGCCCCAGATCAAAACCCGGACGTTGCCAATCGACCCATCCCATGGTATCGCCCCAAATTTCTTGAGTAATTTTTTTGCCTTCTTTAGCCGCCGCAATGGCGATTAAGGCGTCGGGATGCAAATGATCGATATGGGGAAAGGGAAGCAATCCGTGCAAAGGGGTATCTATAGAGGGAGCCCGACTGTCTAAGTCAAAAATGCAATGGTTGAATAAGCCAACCATGCGGTCCTCATCTGCTAAGCCTTGGTAAACATTTTTAAGATTTCGCAAGCGCTCGGTGTAGAGTCCTGCGATTCCGGATCGGTCTAGGGTGCCGATATCGCCTCCTGACCCTTTGATCCACATAACTTCACATTTTTCACCCGTAAGCGGATCTTGTTCTATGGTTTTACAACTGGTATTTCCACCCCCGTAATTGGTGATCCGGAGGTCAGCTCCCAGTATATTGGAGCGGTATAAAAAAAGAGCTACTTGATCTGCTCCCAAGGTATTGGCATGTTTGTCATCCCAGAGGTAGTTTACATGCTTGAAAGAGTTTGTTTTAGAGTGATCCATATCACGGGTACTTTTTTAAGTTTAATTCGTTTGCTTTCACAGTTAAATGAAGTCTAAAGGCAAAGATATTTAAAACTTTAGGCTAACTGTCCTGCACCTTACTGTTTGAATTTTTCGTATTAATGATGATGCATTGGATTTATTTTATCATTTTAGAGCAAACCTTTTGAATAGATGGACGAATTTGTTGACTTTATCACCCTTAATATAAGTGAAAATTCTAAAGTTCCTAAATACAAGCAAATTGCTGATAGTATTACGGCTAAGGTAGCGCGTGGCACGATTCGTTCGGGACAAAAACTCCCTTCCATTAACCAATTAAGCATTTATTATTTACTTTCAAGAGATACGGTTGAAAAAGCCTATGCGCTTTTAAAAGAAAGTCAAATTATTGAATCTACTCCTGGGGTTGGATATTATGTGTCTTCCCGTTTTCCGGATGCTAAGGTCAAAGTCTTGTTGCTATTCAACAAGTTGAGTGCGTATAAAAAAGTAATATACGATCAAATAGCTGAAAAACTAAAGGATAAAGCAACCTTAAGTCTACATGTGTACCATTGCGACTTTGGTCTGTTCAAACAAATACTCAATGATCATCTGGAGGGATACCACTATTATGTGATCATGCCTCATTTTTCAGAATACGACCCAAAAGCGCTCTCAAAAGTTCTATCAAAGCTACCTGATGATAAAATTATTGTCATCGATAATTTGATTCAGGGAATTGAGGGTTATTTTGGTTGTGTATATCAAAATTTTATTGAAGATATCTTTAATGCCTTACAAAAGCTCAAGGATCAATTGAAAACCTATCAAAAAATGATTTTGGCTTTTCCAGACAATAATACCTATCCTTACCCCAACGAAATCGTTCAAGGGTTTACCAAATTTTGTCTCTTTAACTCCATTGATTACGAAATCATCAGTTCGATAGATCCGGCTCACAAAGTCAACAAGGGAGAGGCCTATGTATTAATAAGTGAAAACGATTTATCCAATCTTATCAAGCTATGCCGACTTTCAAATTGTGAATTAGGTAAAGAGGTGGGGGTAATTTCTTATAATGATACGGTGCTAAAAGAAGTTTTAGAAAATGGCATAACTGTGATGTCAACCGATTTTGAAGAAATGGGAAAATATACGGCCCAAATCATTTCAGAAGCTCAGCCCCTTAAGCATAAAAATGAATTCAGGTTAATTCTTAGAAATTCGCTCTAGCAATGGGGGTATTTTGCGGAATTCACGCCTCTTAAAGGGATTATTGCCACACTAAATTCTCAAAACACACCCGTTTTAACAAATAATTAGGGAAATGGAATGTAACCTTTTGCTTGTAAACCAGTCATAATTATAGATTTGGTTTTAGTGATCTGCCCGTTTGTCTGTTTCATTAGAAAGATTAGTTGAGATTGTTTGTTTAAAAAAACCTCCAGACAACGGGCAGATTTTTTTGTTCCCATGAAAAGCAATACTTTAGTTAAAATTCATGTTTTGAAAAAAATAGGAACTACAGACCGGCTTTCATTTTTAATTCTAGCGGTTTTTTATTCGTTGACTTTTCTTGTTGGGTATTATAATGTTACCGGACAGGAACATCCGAAAGTACACACCAATCAGAACGCAAAAAAACTGATTCATTTGGTGCTCATACAGTTTAAATCTACAGTTGATGTAAACGAAATGCAATTGGTTGAAGATGCGGCCTATAGCCTACAGCAAATTGAGGGAGTTGAGGAATTAAACTTTGGTAAAAATACTTCCCCTGAGGGCTTGAATCAAGGGTATACCCATAGTTTGACGATGAAGTTTAACACGGCTCAAGACCGCGATAGTATTTACTTACCCCATCCCATCCATCAAAAATTTGTCACCCTCTTTGTGCCCCTTACGGAGTCGATATTGGTGTTTGATTATTGGGAATAATAGGGGCTTAGCCTCCGATTAATTTTTGAATTTTAGCCTGTTCTTCTTTCGCTAATTCAGAGTCTACAAGAATTCTTCCGCTGTGTTCGTCCATGATGATTTTAGTTCTAGAAGCAATTTCAAGTTGAACTTGTGGGGGAATAGAGAAATACGATCCACCGGATGCTCCACGCTCAACAGGAACGATGGCCAAACCGTTTTTAACGCTACTTCTGATTCTCTTGTAAGCAGAAATTAAACGCTCTTCAATTTGTTTTTCAAATTCAGAAGATTTTTTCTGAAGTAAGTCTTCTTCTTTGTGTGTTTCTTTTAAGATGGCATCCAGTTCTCCTTTTTTAGCTTTGAGGTGGGCATTTCTTTCTTCTAAACGTTCGTTAATTCCTTGAGAAGCTTCTTCTTTTTGTTCGATGCGCGCCTTGAATTCTTTGATTTTCTTTTCGGCTAATTGGATCTCTAGTTCTTGGAATTCCTGCTCTTTTACGATGGAATTATATTCTCTATTGTTACGAACATTCTTGAGTTTCTCCTCGTATTTCTTGAGTAACTCCTTAGCTGTTTCTATGGTTTGTTTTTGCTCAGTGATTTCGTGTTCTTCTTCGTTTATCTCAGCTTTGACTTTATCTAGTCGAGTAGTAAGTCCTGCGATTTCATTTTCTAAATCTTCAACTTCTAGGGGAAGCTCACCTCTTAAATTTTTGATTTCATCAATACGAGAATCAATAAGTTGTAAGTCGTATAGGGCTCTTAATTTAGTTTCGACAGTTGCTTCAGTTTTTTTGGCCATAATTAGAAATAATTAACAGGATTTGTTTTGGTACGTGATAAAACGATTGCAAAATTAGGCATTTTTTTGGTAAGATAATCAAATATCAAATTTTTGGTAAATTGCTCGCTTTCGTAATGTCCTACGTCGACCAACAAAAGGTCTTTTTCCCCTTGATAAAATTGATGGTATTTGAGATCTGCAGTAATCAAAGCATCTGCTTTTTGCTTTTTGGCATTGGGAATGGCAAAACTACCTGAACCCCCTAAAACAGCTACTGTTTTAATAATTTTTCCGGTGAGTGGGCTATGTCGGAGCGCTTTTAAAGAAAGCTTGGCTTTAATGTGTGTGAGAAAATCATTTTCTTCCATAGGTTGGTTTAGCCTTCCAATGCTTCCCATACCTACACTGGTTAAGGTATTGTCTAGGCTAAACATTTCGTAGGCGACATTCTCGTAAGGATGTGCTTCTAAGAGTGCGTTTTCAATGGCATGTTTCAAATGAGATTCAAATACCACTTGAATTTGAACTTCATTCACTTGTGTTTTCTGAAGTGGTGTTCCAAGATGAGGTACGCTTTTATCATTTCCTTTAAACTGGCCCATACCCTCTGAAGTAAAACTGCATTCGGTGTAATTTCCAATCGCTCCTGCTCCGGCTTGGTGTAAGGCTTCCAGCACCTTTTCCGACTGGTTTGTAGGGACGTAAGTGCTCAATTTTTTTATACCGGAGGGTTTGGGAAGTAGTACCTTGGTGTCCATGATCCCGAGCCGATCAGCCAAGACTTTATTTACTCCTTCAGGATGGTTGTCTAAACGGGTATGCAAGGCAACGATGGCTATGTTGTTACGAATGGCTTTCAACACTACTTTTTCAACGTAATCTTTACCCGTTATTTTTTTTAAACCCGAAAAAATAATGGGATGAAAACAAACGATCAAATTGCATTTTGTATCCAGAGCCTCATCGACCACTTGTTCAATGCAATCGTGGCTAACCATTACACCGGAACATTCATTTTGAGCATCTCCTACCAAAAGCCCTACATTGTCAAAATCTTCCGCATAAGCGGGAGGTGCCCAGTGGTCTAAAATTTCGATGATGTTTTTTATCGTGGTCATAAAAGGGATTGATGACAAATATAATATATATCTTCATGGGCATGAATACATGGCGTGTTTTACTCTTTCCATTTGCATTGCTCTATGGAGGAATTACTACCCTTCGGAACGTTTTTTTTGACGGAGGGCTATTGCCCGTACACAAAATACAGACCCCCAGTATCGGGGTTGGCAATTTATCGGTAGGAGGGACGGGTAAATCTGTGGTAGTGGATTATCTAATCTCAAACTTTAAAAATCAATTTCGAATTGCTGTTTTAAGTAGGGGCTACGGCAGGGTGGTCAAAGGGGTTTTTGTAGCTGATGAAAACAGTACAGCAGCATCTATTGGAGATGAACCGTATCAATTTTTTTCCAAACACCGAGAAATTAAAGTTGTTGTTGCCGAAAAGCGTCTTTTAGGTTTGCGTAAAATAGAACAAGCCCAACCGGAAGTTGATTTGCTCATTCTTGATGATGTCATGCAGCATCGTTTTGTACAGCCTACTGCTCTTGTGCTGACCACAACCTATACTGAACCTTACAGCTCAGACTTTGTGTTGCCTATGGGAAACTTAAGAGAGTCCAGAGCTGGGGCGCAACGTGCAGATGTGATTTTAGTGACCAAATGTCCCGATGCCCTTACCGAACAACAAATGAAAGATTTTAGGGAAGGTTTAAATGTAAGACCAAATCAAAACGTTTTTTTTAGTAAAATAAACTACGCTACTAGCATTCAAAATAAGGGAACCCAGAAAAAGTTGAACGCCTTAAAAACGCCTTTTACCCTGGTAACTGGTATTGCGGATCCAGGTCCTTTAGAAGCCTATCTCAGATCGTTACAGTTGGACTTTGTGCATTTGTCTTTCCCCGATCATCATCGATTTACTCCTTCCGATATCAAACAAATTAAAAGCACACAGAATTCGGGTGTAATCCTAACTACAGAAAAGGATTTTACACGCTTATATCCCTTGTTGCAAGATGAAAATTTGTTTTACCTGCCTATAGAAATGGGTTTCTTTACTCCTGCTAGGGAACGAGAATTCAAGGACGTTTTAAAAAAGCAACTCGCGCTTGACTAAGCGATGTGTTTGTGTGCTTTATAGGAAGAACGCACTAGGGGCCCACTTTCCACATGTCTGAAACCAAGGTCAAGGGCAAAAGTTTCCAGTTTTTTAAATGTATCAGGGGTAATAAATTGTTGAACAGGAAGGTGTTTTTTACTGGGTTGTAAGTATTGTCCTAGGGTTACTACATCTACATTTACCTTTCTTAAGTCATGAAGAACTTCCATCACTTCTTCTTCGTGTTCGCCAAGCCCTAACATAATACCCGATTTTGTTCGATTAATGCCTTGCTCTTTGAGGTAACGGAGCACTTCGAGGCTGGTGTCGTATTTTGCTTGTACCCGTACTTTACGCGTTAAGCGTTTTACAGTTTCCATATTGTGAGAAACAACCTCTGGAGCTACTTGTACAATACGATCGATGTTGCGTGTGTTGCCCTGAAAATCAGGTATCAGGGTTTCCATAGTGGTTTGAGGACTAATTCTTCGCACTGCATTTACGGTTTCGGCCCAAATGATGGACCCCATGTCTTTCAGGTCGT
This sequence comes from Flavobacteriaceae bacterium, assembly GCA_023263685.1. Taxonomy (GTDB): domain Bacteria; phylum Bacteroidota; class Bacteroidia; order Flavobacteriales; family Flavobacteriaceae; genus MS024-2A. The sequence goes on from JALQVM010000083.1 coordinate 6,916, forward strand.
CACGGTCTACCGAGGTAATGACTGCGTGTTTGATGTTCATCAGTTTAATGGAATTGGCAACCTTCTCGGGTTCTGCCCAATCTACGGCACCGGGTCTGCCCGTTTGCACCCCACAAAACCCACAAGAGCGGGTACAGATGTTTCCCAGGATCATGAAAGTAGCCGTTCCTTCAGCCCAGCATTCCCCCATGTTTGGACAGCTTCCTGAGGTACAAATCGTATTGAGTTTGTACTTATCCACCAATCCTCTGAGTTCGGTGTATTTTTTCCCGGTAGGAAGTTTTACACGTATCCAGTCTGGTTTTTTTTGGTGTTTGGTTTCTTTTTCTTGTACCTCCATCATCCTGCTTTTGGGCAAAGATACAAACTCTTACTTAGAGACTCAAAAGATAAAAGACGGTAAACCCAGATAAAAATAACAGCCCCAATACACTTAACAATCGCAAGCCGGTTTTCGGCTGATATTCTTTTGGCATCGCCTTGCTGATTACTAAACGGTAATTTAAAAAGGCATACAAAGGTGTTGTAATGAAGGACAATACCGTGGCTATTTGTACCAATTGTCCCATTTCAGACATCAGAAAAACAAAAATACCAGCAGTTCCTAAGGTGAGTATAAGCATCCACTGCAGGTAGTAATTTTTTTCCTTTTGAAACAGCAATTGTACGGTTTTGGACATGGCCCTAGGTGAGGCATCTAAAGTGGTCAGGGTGGTGCTGAGCATGGTTGTAAATGCAGCTATGCCTATGATACCATAAGCAGCTTGACCGAGATTGGTGGTGTACAGCGTAATTAATTGTTGAGCAAAAACCCCTCCTTTACTTGAAAACTCGGTTCCCGAACCATACATTACCAGAGCTCCCAAGCCTAAAAAGCAAAGGGCAAGAATAATGGTGGCTATATAACCTACATTAAAATCAAATAAACTGTCCTTTAACGAACTGTTTTGTTGGCTTTTATTTTTTTCAAGAGTCCATATGGAATGCCAGATCGAAATATCTAAAGGGGCAGGCATCCAACCGAGAAAGGCAATGAGAAATAAGAGCCCCGATGACTCCGGAAAAACTTGAGAAAAGAAATGAGGAGTATCGTTTTTAACCCATGCCACACATACGGCCAACAAACTGGATACTGTAAGAGTAATCATGATGACCTTGATGAGTTTATCCAGCCATTGTTATTTTCCAAGCACCAAAATGATGCTACACGATAGTGTAATGATTATCCCCCAAACTACAATATTGGAAGTAAGACCGAAGAGCGTAGAGGCAAGACCTGCCGTTACTATAGTT
>JALQVM010000084.1 GCA_023263685.1 Flavobacteriaceae bacterium
AGGCTCCTCGAATGATGCCTGTAGCCACCTCTTCAGCACGAGCCGAGGGATGTGCAACAATAAAATCTTTTCCCCCTGTTTCACCCACAATTCGGGGATAGGATTTATAACGATCAATTTGCGTTCCAATTTTTCGCCAAATACCTCTAAAAACTTCTGTTGATCCCGTATAGTGAATACCGGCAAAATCGGGACTTTCTAAAACCTTATTGGTGATCATTTCAGGGTCTCCAAACACCATGTTGATTACCCCATCAGGCAATCCGGCTTCCTGAAAAATTTCCATCACTACCTGTGCAGAAAAAATTTGGTGATCGCTGGGTTTCCAAACTACGGTATTGCCCATCATAGCAGCACTAGCACATAAATTTCCTGCAATGGCAGTAAAATTAAATGGACTCACTGCATAGACAAACCCTTCTAGCGGACGATAACTCAATCGGTTCCAAATGCCGGGTCCGTTTTCTGGCTGGTTTTCATAGATTTCTTGCATAAAAGCAACATTGAATCGAAGAAAATCTGTGTATTCACAAGCCGCATCAATTTCAGCTTGGTGAATGGTTTTGGATTGAGCGAGCATCGTTGCCGCATTGATTTTTGCCCTGTAAGGGCCTGCCACAAGTTCTGCCGCTTTTAAAAAGATGGAAGCTCTGGATTCCCACGGCAGATTACTCCAGGCAGTTTTTGCATTCAGTGCAGCTTCTATGGCTTGGCCTATGTGTTTAGAAGAGGCTTTATGGTAAATTCCCAAACGGTGTTTGTGGTCGTGCGGAGGGTGCATGGTGGCTGTGTCGCCCGTGCGAACTTCTTGAGATCCAATTTTCATAGGGATGTCTAAGTTGGCTTGATACAATTGGGCATACATTTCCAATACCTCCTTTTTTTCACTGCTGTTGGGAGAATAGGATAAAATGGGTTCGTTGCTTGGGTAGGGAACCTGTGAAATACTATGAGCCATGAGGTAGATTTTTGCTCAAAATTATTGATTTAAAATTTAAAAATAACAGAAAGTGGGACGGCTTAATTGAGAATGTAGGGGACGCTGAGCTTAAAGCTTGGGACGTCAACGTTAAATTTTTTGGCTGTAGAAAAATTAATCATGATATAGGTTCCAGTCATGGACCCCAAAGGGGAAGTGATTAAACTTCCGGATTGGTAGGTATGGCTTTCGCCGGGCTTGATGATGGGTTTTTTACCTACGACGCCATTTCCGTTGACGTATTGTGGACGACTGATGGATTCAAGTATTTTCCAATGGCGTGAAAGCAGTTGTACCACATCTTTGCTTTGATTTTCTATGGTGATGAAATACATAAAGGCATGGTGAAGAATTTGGTCCTTCAAGAAGCTCCCTTCAAATTTAGTCTCCACTGAGATTTTTATCCCTTTTGTTATTTGTTGTATCACACCTTTGTTTTTGACCCGATCGTGATTAGTAAAAGTAATAAAAATCAATGGGTTAACAAATTTTTGAAGGCTAATTTTGCAATTCGAAGGAATTTGTAATGCCAACTCCGACCAAAGCATCGTATCGACCGCCTATGTTTCTGTAATACACCAGAATAAGGTAATCGTTTTCGGCTAATGAATGGGAGCCACTCAAGGCGTTTTTTAAGAGGGTATCGTCTTGTTTGAGTACGTATTTATAATTGTAAAATCCTTGTTTTAACAAAAGTACCCCTTCGTAGAGTTCGAGCGCAGGATTAAAATACATTTTGTTGAATTCATTCAATTCAAAATTATTGAACGCTCCGTAAATGAAAAGCTCTTCCTTTTCATTGAGTTCGTAAGGGTAGGCAAGACTGAAATACACCAAGCTGTAATCCGCATCAGTATTGGCATCTCCAGGTCGCATTAGGTTTCTAATTTCGAAATTTCCATTGATGTCAGGGGCATAGGTATAATCTAGACGAGCTCGAATGATATCGGTCTTTAGAAACGATTCGTATAAATCAGCTCGATTGACGTAATGGATATTGGGAGTAGTAATTCTTAAGTCTTTGGTGTCAAAGTAAAAATATTCATTTCCTCCTTCAAATTGCGTAGGGGCTTCGTAGCGGTACTCGAGGGTGTTTCCCGAAAAATATTGCGGTTTAACATCCGTAATCATTCCGTCCCATTGATCATTTTGGAGCAGGACTACTTTTACGTTTTCCTCTGGATTTGCAAAAAACGTTCGGTTGGGAGTAACGGCAAAATGAAGGGATTGATGGCTGGCAAAGCGGTCCATATTTTGAGGCTTGTAAACCGCTGCTTGGACCGTAGCTTCGTTTTCATAAACGCAAAACCTTCTTGAAAAAACCAGCTCATCATAGGCGTTGTAAATGTAGATCATGTAATTTCCAGAAGTTCTCAGCTTGAGATCCTCATTTGGAATGCTTAGGCGGTAATGGGTAAATTTTTGCAAGGTATTAAACGAGGTATTGTACTCGTTTATCCGAAGATTGTCGTACCCTTCCATGTATTCGTTTTGAAAAAGTTGGGAGGGAGTCCAATCGTAATTAAAGTGTTTGATTCTGTAATAATAATCCGCTTCATCGGCATTTAAATCGTCAAACCTCAGCTGCATAGAACCGCCTAAGGGTACCACCGGAAAAACACCTCGTTCGGGACCTCCCTGAAATTGTACCGACTTGATAAAATCTGGAGCAGGATGCTCTCCTTGTTTTTGCGCACTACTCATGGTAAAGGTCAAAAACAACAAAAACACCCCCTTTTTAATTGTTCTGTTCATGTGATGTAAATGTAATTGTTCAGCTTGTTTTGTCCAAATTCGATACTTGAGAAAGAAATGCTTAAACATTTATTTAGAATGAATATAAATAGTCTTTTTTCCACCGGTTTTGCTCTTTCTAAAACGGGGTTTATTAGTAAATTTGTGCGATTTTAGAATTTATCATTTTTAATGGAAATAATTAAAAAAATTCAAACTCGCAGGGGAGCTAGGCTTAACATCAAAGGCGAGGCTGAAAAAGTATTCACGAAAACCCCTTCTTCAACAACTTTTGCCTTAAAACCGGACGATTTTTTTGGGAGCATACCTAAGCTTATTAAAAAAGAGGGAGAAGAAGTAAAAGCGGGAGAGCCCGTTTTTTATAGCAAAAAGACACCTCAAATCAAATTCGTTTCTCCAGTGTCTGGAGTTATTGAGAAGATTGAGCGTGGTGCGCGAAGAAAAATTGAAAAAATAATTATTAAGAAGACCTCCTCTGCAGATGCTGTCATTCATGATTGTAAGAACTGGGAAAACCTCAGCCAAGAGGAGTTGAAAGCGCTTCTTTTAGAAAGTGGAAATTGGCCTTTGATACAGCAGCGTCCATACGGTACCCTTGCACATCCTGAGGACACCCCCAAAGCCATTTTTGTTTCTACCTTCAGTACGAGTCCTTTAAGTCCTGATTTTGATTTAATACTCGCTAAGGAGCTTAGTGCATTTCAAGAGGGAATCAATGTGCTCAACAAACTGGTAGATCAACACGTCTTTCTCGGTATTGACGCCACCCACCCTGAGATGTTTAGTCAAATTGAAGCGGTTCAAAAGTATAGCATCGCGGGGCCACATCCTGCAGGAAACCTCAGTCTTCACATTCAAGAATTGGCTCCACTCAATATGGGAGAACGCATATGGACCGTAAACCCTGAAGATGTTGCCAATTTGGGACGTTTTGTTCAAACGGGTCACTACAGTCCGCAACGTACGGTTGCAGTTTGTGGTAATGCCGTTGAAAACCCTAAATACTTAATCACCAAGCAGGGAGCAGAATTACAGCCCCTACTTGACGAATTTGAATACCTTACTTCGGATAACCGCATTATTAATGGTGATGTGCTGACTGGGTCCACAAGTTCTAAAGCGGGCCATCTCGGATTTTACAACAACCAGATTACCGTCATCCCAGAGGGGAATGATTACAGAATGTTGGGATGGTTGCCTTTTAAAGACAATAATATACTGAGCCTTTCCAATACTTCTTTTTCACGTTTATTTAAAAAGAACGGTTTTGAAGTAAATACAAATCTCAATGGAGAGGAACGAGCCTTGGTAGTCACGGGTGAGATGGAAAAGGTATTCCCTTTAGATATTTACCCCATGCAATTACTCAAAGCCTGTATGGTTGAGGATATTGAAAAAATGGAAGCATTGGGTATTTATGAAGTTGTTCCAGAGGATTTTGGTTTGATAGACTATGCCAACACTTCCAAAATTGAAGCTCAAGAAATCATCCGTCAAGGAATCGAATTAATGATCAATGAAGTAGGTTAAAATTTCTAGTATGAATGCATTAAGAAAACAATTAGACGCTTTAAAAAAACCTTTTGGGAAAGGACAAAAATTCGAAAAGTTTGCTCCAGCAATCAATGCTTTTGATACATTTTTGTTTGTGCCAAACCACACCACTAAAAAAGGAGCCCACATCCGGGATGCTGTAGATTTAAAAAGAACTATGGTAACCGTTATCATCGCTCTCTTACCGGCATTAATTTATGGAATCTACAATACGGGATACCAATACTACATTCAAACCAACACCCCTTTTACTTTTATAGACGCATTTATCCATGGGGCTTGGAAAATAGTACCCATGATAATCGTGTCCTATGTGGTAGGTTTGTCTATAGAGTTTGGATTTGCTATCTATCGAGGGCATGAAGTTAACGAAGGCTATTTGGTAACAGGCTTACTTATTCCGATGATAATGCCGGTTGACATCCCCCTCTGGATGGTAGGTATTTCTACTGCCTTTGCTGTTTTAATTGCAAAAGAAGCCTTTGGTGGAACCGGGATGAATATCCTTAACCCAGCATTAACCGCAAGAGCCTTTGCATTTTTTGCCTATCCTACCTATATGTCAGGAAATAAAGTATGGGTTTCAGAAGCAAGTACAGTAGACGGCATCTCTGGAGAAACCATTCTCGGGAGTTTAGCTGCAGGACAAGACGTCAAGTATTCCATGATGGAAATGTTCCAAGGCGCCATCCCCGGTTCAATCGCAGAGACCTCAACCCTATGGGTAGCTGTTGGCGCTTTAATTTTAATCCTGACCGGTATCGGAAGTTGGAGAATTATTACAGGGGGTATCCTAGGAGCAGCGCTTATGGGTATGTTGTTTAACCTCTGGGGAGTTAATGCGTTGATGAGTTTTTCATGGATGAATCATTTGGTAGTCGGAGGCTTTGCCTTTGGAATTGTCTTTATGGCTACGGATCCTGTATCTGCCGCCCAAACCAACAAAGGAAAATGGATTTACGGTATACTAACAGGTATTTTCTGTATCATGATACGGGTGTTTAATCCGGCTTATCCTGAAGGGGTGATGCTTGCTATTTTATTGATGAATGTATTTGCACCGACCATCGATCACTACGTAGTCAATGGAAATATCACCAAACGTAAAAAGCGTTGGACCCAAGCACAAAATTTAAAAACGGCATAAAATGAATAGAGACAGTAATGCGTATACCTTTTTTTTCGCTACACTCATGGTTTTGGTGGTTGCTTCGGCACTAGCCTTTACTGCTAGTTCCTTAAAAGACCTACAAGCCTCCAATGTGCGAAAAGAAAAAATGCAAAATATTTTATCGACAATCGGAGTGGAAACCGATCGCGAGCAGGCAGAAACTTTATACAAACAATACGTTACAGAAGCCCTTTCTTTAACTTCCAGTGGGGAAATTGACCAGAATGTTAATGCGTTTGAAATCAGCTTAACCAATGAATTAAAAAAGCCGGTTGACCAACAACGTTTTCCGCTTTATGAAGCCTCAGTTGAAGGAAAGAAATATTATATCGTACCGCTTCGTGGCGCAGGTCTTTGGAATGCGATCTGGGGATATATTGCACTTGAAGAAGACAAAAATACAATCAAAGGAGCTGTTTTTGACCATGTGGGAGAAACGGCAGGTTTGGGAGCAGAAATTACCCAAAAATGGTTCCAAGATCGCTTTTTAGGAGAAAAAGTATTTGATGTAAAGGGACAATTAGTGGGGATTAATGTTTCTAAAACAAACAATGACCCTAAGGATTTGGATAAAGATGATCATGAGGTGGATGCTATTTCTGGAGCAACAATTACCGGAGATGGAGTGACCAATATGATACTCGAACGATTGAATCATTACCTGCCCTACTTAAAAGCAGATGAAAATACGGTGGCTTTAAATCAATAATGTAATGGAAGCAAACAAAACTACACCCGAGAAAAAAACGAGCATCCTTTTTGTGAATAAAGAAAGGGAGCCGCTTTTTTCAAAAAAGAATCGAAAGTTACTTTCTGACCCTATGGATGACAACAATCCAATTACCGTTCAGGTATTGGGGATTTGTTCTGCACTTGCCATTACGGTTCAGCTAAAACCAGCTGTGGTAATGAGTATATCCGTTATGGCGGTAATGGCTGCAAGTAATGTGATTATCTCTCTGTTGAGAAATCTTATCCCCAACCGTATTCGAATTATCGTTCAATTGGTTGTTGTGGCTTCGATGGTTATTTTGGTAGATCAAATCTTAAGAGCTTATGCCTACGATGTAAGTAAGGAGCTTTCTATTTTTATCGGACTCATCATTACCAACTGTATCGTAATGGGAAGATTGGAAGCCTTTGCATTAGGCAACGGGGTTTGGAAATCATTTCTAGATGGCATAGGTAATGCGGCGGGCTATGGACTGATACTGATTTTGGTTGCCTTTTTCCGTGAACTGCTGGGTTCTGGAAAACTATTTGGATTTCAAGTTATTCCAGATGCAATCTATGAGTTGGGTTACGTAAACAACGGATTAATGTTACTGTCTCCAATGGCACTCATCACTGTAGGAATTTTGATCTGGATCCAACGATCTCGAAACCGAACTTTAATTGAAAAAAATTAAGCGCGAACTATGGAAGCCTATTTAAACTTATTCGTAAAAAGCATCTTTATCGAGAACATGATTTTCGCCTACTTCTTGGGGATGTGTTCTTATTTGGCGGTATCTAAAACGGTTAAAACAGCGGTAGGCCTTGGACTTGCGGTCATCTTTGTATTGGCCATTACCGTGCCGATTAACTTTTTGTTGGACACCTATTTATTACAACCTGGAGCCCTTTCTTGGTTAGGAACTCAATATGCAGATTTAGACTTGAGCTTTTTGAGTTTTATCATGTTTATCGCTGTAATCGCCTCCATGGTGCAGCTGGTTGAAATGGTAGTTGAAAAATTTGCTCCAGCACTCTATGGCGCTTTGGGGATTTTTCTCCCCCTTATCGCAGTGAATTGTGCCATTTTAGGAGGTTCCCTATTCATGCAACAAAAAGATTTTTCTGGAGTTGCAGAATCAGCAGTATATGGACTTGGCTCGGGAATCGGTTGGCTTTTGGCGATACTCGCAATTGCTGCCATACGTGAAAAAATTACCTATTCTAACGTGCCTGCACCCCTACGCGGGTTGGGAATAACCTTTATAATTACAGGGTTGATGGCCTTAGGATTTATGAGTTTTATGGGGATTAAATTATAATGTGAGATGGATTATTCAGTAGTATTAGCAAGTATTGTCGTTTTTTTAATCATCACCTTTTTGTTGGTGGGGATGCTCTTGGGAGCCAAGGCAAAATTATTGCCTTCAGGTCCCGTTTCTCTTTTGATTAATGGAGATAATAAGGTAGAGGTTTCCTCCGGGAGTACGCTTTTAAGCACCTTGGGAAACAATAAAATATTTTTACCCTCAGCCTGTGGAGGAGGAGGAACCTGTATTCAGTGTAAATGTCAAGTAATTGAAGGAGGGGGAGAAATTTTACCCACCGAAGCCCCTCATTTTTCACGAAAAGAAATTGCTGAAGGCTGGCGCTTAGGATGTCAAGTTAAAGTAAAACAAGACATGGTAATTCAAGTTCCTGAAGAAGTATTTGGAATTAAAAAGTACGAAGCCAAAGTAGTTAGAAACTGGAATGTGGCTTCTTTTATCAAAGAATTTGTAGTTGAAATTCCAGAGGAAATGGATTACAAAGCGGGAGGCTATATTCAGATAGAAATCCCTCCCTGCGAGGTAAAATACGAGGACATTGATATCTCTGCCCACCCGGAAGAACACCCAGGGGAACCGGACAAATTTAAATTGGAATGGGACAAGTT
>JALQVM010000085.1 GCA_023263685.1 Flavobacteriaceae bacterium
AAGATGAGTTGTACCAAATCATTTCCAAGCACTCGGGTCAGAAGATGGAAAAAGTTACCAACGACAGCGACCGTGATTATTGGATGAAAGCGGAAGAAGCAAAAAGCTACGGTATGATTGATGAAGTGCTCGCAAACACTCCAAAATAATCCCCAAATGCCATGAGTAAACCCGATTTAAATTGTTCTTTTTGTGGAAGACCAAAACCTGAAACCCAACTGCTGATAGCGGGACTAGACGCCCATATTTGCGACCGTTGCATCAATCAGGCTCATGGTATAGTGCAGGAAGAAACCGGCTTAGAACAGGGAACCGAATCCGAGCGTATTGAGCTCAAGCCACCCAAAGAAATTAAGGCGTTCTTAGATACCTATGTCATAGGGCAAGAGGCTTCTAAAAAGGTATTGTCTGTTGCGGTTTACAATCATTACAAAAGACTGTTACAACCCACCTCTAAAGAGGATGTTGAAATTCAAAAAAGTAACGTTTTGGTGGTGGGTCCTACGGGAACGGGCAAAACCTTATTGGCGCAAACAATTGCTCGGCTACTCAATGTTCCCTTGGCTATCGTAGACGCAACGGTACTCACCGAAGCGGGCTATGTGGGCGAGGATGTTGAAAGCATTTTATCTCGTTTGCTTCAAGCTGCAGATTACGACGTCAACCGGGCACAACAAGGGATTGTCTTTATCGATGAAATTGATAAAATTGCGAGAAAAAGTGACAACCCCTCAATCACCAGAGATGTTTCGGGTGAGGGTGTTCAGCAAGCCTTATTAAAGCTTTTGGAAGGCACCGTAGTCAATGTACCGCCCAAAGGGGGAAGAAAACATCCCGATCAAAAATTTATAGAAGTAGATACCTCAAACATATTGTTTATAGCTGGGGGTGCGTTCGATGGTATCGAGCGCCACATCAATAAGCGGCTAAACCTTCAGGCGATTGGTTACAAAACTACAGTAGAACAAAACCAAGTGGATAAGGAAAACATGTTGCAATACATTACGCCACGAGATGTGCGTTCCTTTGGATTGATTCCTGAAATCATCGGAAGACTTCCGGTGTTGACCTTTATGAAACCGCTTGATAAAGAGACGCTTTTAGAAATTTTGACGGCTCCTAAAAATGCACTGATCAAACAATACATCCACCTCTTTGATATGGATGACATTAAATTGCAGTTTACCTCTGGAGCATTACATTATATTGTTGAAAAATCCATAGAATACAAACTGGGAGCCCGAGGACTTCGTTCGCTTTGTGAAGCCGTTTTGAATGATGCCATGTTTGAATTACCCAATTCTGACGTCAAAGCACTGAAGGTTACGAAGCAATATGCCGAACAAAAACTTTCCAAGATTCAACTCCCAAAATTAAAGGTAGTTTCCTAAGGTTGATTTAGTTTCAGAAGTTCTTCCAAAAGTTCTCTTGAGTTGGAAAGCCTTGGTATTTTGTGTTGACCACCCAATTTATTTTTACTCGAAAGCCACTGATAGAACAATCCTTTTTTGGCTTTATGAAGCTGTAAGGGATTCAGACTAGAATTTCGCTTGGCTTCGTAGTCGGAATTTTCTTCTTGAAGCGCTTGATCTAAAAGTTTTGTAAATAAAGTTAAGTCGTCGGGTTCTTTTTCAAACTCTACCATCCATTCGTGAGCACCTTTGGTATTGTTTTCCATAAAAATAGGCGCCGCACTGTAGTTGGATACTACACTTTGAGTTTGTGAGCTAACTTTGCTAAGGGCTCTTTCCGCATTGTCAATAATTAATTCTTCCCCAAAGGCATTGATATGGTGTTTGGTTCTTCCTGTAATTTGAATCCGATAGGGTGAGAGATTGGTGAACCGTACCGTATCTCCTATTCGATAGCGCCAAAGGCCTGCATTAGTGGTAATGACCAGTTCGTAATTGGTATTAAGTGCGACTTCAGCTAAGGGAATTGCCTTTAATTCACGCTCCTTAGAATTGAGTTCAAAAGGAATAAACTCGTAAAATATTCCGTAATCTAGCATCAAAAGTAGGTCGTCCGCATCATTGCGGTCTTGGATGCCAAAAAAACCTTCCGACGCATTGTATATTTCATAAAACTTAAAGCCTTTGTTTGGAAACAAACTTTTGTACAAGTCACTATACGGTTTAAAACTCACTCCACCGTGGAAATACACTTCAATATCAGGCCAGACTTCAGTAATGTGTTTACTTCCCGTTTCCTTAAGGACTTTTTGCAGGAGGAGGAGCATCCAAGAGGGTACACCAGCCAAACTGGTGACGTTTTCTGTAAGGGTTTCCTGTACAATGGCTTGCATTTTGGTTTCCCACTCAGACATTAATGAGGTTTTATGACTGGGGGTACTACTCAGCTCTGCCCAAAACGGCATATTCTGAATAATGATGGCAGACAAATCTCCAAAATAACTGTTGTTTTCGCTGTACAATTCATGGCTCCCTCCAAGGCGAAGACATTTTCCACTCAAAAGTTGAGAATCGGGATTGTTATTAAAATAAAGAGACAACATATCCTTACCGGCTTTATAGTGGCAGTCTTCTAGAGCTTCGGTGCTCACAGGGATAAATTTGCTTTTTGCATTGGTGGTACCACTTGATTTGGCAAACCATTTGATGGGAGAGGGCCAAAAAATATTTTGTGTTCCTTTTCTACACCGTTCAATTTGTGAAGCCATAGACTCGTAGGTGCTCAGAGGTACATTGGCTCTAAAGGCCTCGTAATTTTCAATATTTCTAAAATCATACCGAATCCCTGTCTCTGTATTTTGGGCTTTACTTAAAAGTTCGCTGAGCAATTCGTTTTGAACCTCTTGTGGGTATTTCATAAAGAGTTCCATCTGGTGAATTCTTTTTTTGAGAATCCATGAAGCAATCGAATGAAAGAGCGAAGTGGGCATAAAATTATCGTTATCTTACGAATGTAAATTTAATTAATATTCCTAAGGACATGTTTCAAGCAATTTTAAAAAAAATGCGAACGGAAAACCTTCAACCCATCAATTATTTTTTGGATGTGGAGTCTGGATTCCTGCATCTCAACCAGTTGTTAGGAAAGACGATCCGACTGGAGCACAGCGGTTCTCAGTGTTTGAATTGTGGTTTGTCTAAGCCTATTTTTAGGCAAGGCCATTGCCAGTCTTGTTTTTTTGAGAGTCCGGCCACGGGAGATTGGATTATGCGCCCTGAATTGAGTAAAGCCCATTTGGGAGAAGCGGATCGCGATTTGGCCTACGAATCTAAAATGCAATTACAGCCCCATGCGGTCTACCTTGCTTTGAGTAGCCATCTTAAAGTGGGAGTCACACGTAAAAGCCAGTTGCCAACCCGATGGATCGATCAAGGGGCGCATCAAGCACAAGTACTTTTAGAAGTCCCGAATCGCTACCTGGCTGGGGTGGGGGAAGTAGCGTTAAAAAACTTTTTTTCGGACAAAACCAATTGGCGTAAGATGTTACAAAACGAGGCCGAACCTATAGATTGGGAGGCGGCACGCAATCAGGCCTTAGACGGTATCCCCAATGAGTTAAAACCCTATATTGTCCGGGAGGAACCAATACACGATCTGACCTTTCCTGTAGTCCACTATCCTGAAAAAGTCAAGAGTTTGAACCTGAGTAAAACACCCCTTTACGAAGGAAAATTAACAGGAATCAAAGGGCAATATTTGATTTTTGAAGATACCACCGTTTTCAATGTTCGCTCTAACGAGGGCCAGCGTGTTAACTTGTCAATCCATTAAGTCAGATGCTTTTTGGAATTTGAAAGTAAGCGATTCAATTCATTCAATTCTTTTTTAGTTAACTCTCGGTATTTCCCAACCCCTACATTGAGTTCAATGTTCATGATTCGAATCCGTTTGAGTTTGACAACCCGATAACCTAAGTATTCACACATGCGTCGAATTTGCCGATTCAGCCCTTGGGTCAGTACAATTCGAAACTGTTTTTTATGAATTTGTTCTACAGTGCATTTGCGGGTTACGGTATCTAAAATCGGTACTCCATTTGCCATACGCTCAACAAACTCTTGGGTCACGGGTTTGTTTACCGTAACAATATATTCTTTTTCATGGTTGTTTCTTGCCCGGAGTATTTTGTTTACAATATCCCCGTCGTTGGTCAATAAAAGCAAGCCCTCACTTGGTTTGTCCAGTCTGCCAATAGGAAAAATTCTTGAGGGGTAATTGATGTAGTCGATCACATTGTCTTTTTCAACCCGCGTATCTGTGGTACAAACAATTCCTACAGGTTTGTTAAACGCTAAATACACATTGCGTTCTTGAAGATTTTCAACCAAAACACCGTCCACTTCGATCCGATCGCTCGGTCCTACTTTTTGCCCCATCACCACGGTTTGACCGTTGACCGTTACCCGGCCTGCATCGATAAGTTTATCTGCGGCACGTCTTGAGCAATGTCCAATTTCACTCAGGTATTTGTTCAGCCTAACGCCTTGTTGTTCTTCGTTCATAGCGATTAGATTTCGAGTTCATCCGTAGGCTTGAGGTCAAATTTATTCCTAAACCAATACACAAAAAAATAGAGCAGGGGGGTATCCAAAGCAGCAACCAACACTTTAAATATAAATCCTGAAAGAACCAACCCCCAAAACAACTTCCATTCCAAAACCCCAAACAGACTTAGTAAGCTAATAACAGAAAAAGTATCGATGAATTGCGAGCTAAAAGTGGAGAAATTGTTACGCAGCCAGAGCATCCGCCCTTTGGTCTTAGTTTTCCAAAAGTGATAAAGACGAATGTCGACAAATTGTGCGCCGAGGTAGGCGATCATGGAGGCTAAAACAGCTACAGGTGAAAGGGCAAAAACCGTTTGAAAGGTGGCATCGTCTACGGGAGAGTTTTCAAGTGCTGGAACGCTGTTTGCGAACCACAATATTCCCATGGAAAAAAATGATGCAAAGATGCCCGCAACGACAATTTGATTCGCTTTTTTTTTCCCGTAAATTTCAGAAATCAAATCGGTGATTAAAAAAGTCAACGGGTAGGGAAGGATGCCCACCGAAAGTTCAAACAGTTGATTTCCAAAGACCGAAAACGCAAAGGGTTTCCAATAAAAGAACTTTTGAAAAATTAAGTTAGAAACAACTAAGGAGGTAATGAAAAGCCCTCCTAAATAGAGGTAAATTTTTTTAGCAAGCTCTTTTTTGGGTTCGGTCATTTAATGAATTTTAATTTCAAAAGGCAACAAGAGTTGCATCTGAGCCGCTGGCTTGGGTGTGCTAAGCTGATCAATTTGGGAAGAAAGGGTGGAGGGTAGAACTGAATTCCACAAACGGTTGAGTCCCAATGAAATTGTCAGACCAGAGAGAAGTGAAGAAAGGTCCTCATCAAAATTGGGATACTCCATGACGTTATAGTGGTCAATTTGTGCCAGTTTTGCAGCGGCTTGAATGGTGGCTTGAAGCCCACCTAATGAGTCTATCAGGCCGTTTGCCAATGCCTGTTTTCCACTCCAAACCCGTCCTTGGGCCAAATCCTCTACTGCGGTTTCAGAAAGCTTTCTTCCTTCTGCGACGCGTTGTTTAAAAAGGGCATAGGTTTTTTCAATTGATTTTTTTGTTTTTGCTTCAAATGCAGGACTCAAGGGTTGAAAAATACTATATCCCAGGGCATTGGGATGGGTTTCAACCGTTTCCGCATGGATTCCGAGGTTTTCAATGAAACCACTGGCGTTGGGCAAGGAAGCAAATACCCCAATAGATCCTGTAATGCTCAACGGGTCGGCAAAAATCTGATCGGCACCCGCAGCGATATAATACCCCCCCGAAGCAGCTACATCACCCATAGAGACCAAAACGGGCTTTTGTTTTTTGACTTTTTCTAGGGTTTGCCAGAGCAATTCTGAAGTGAGTGCACTCCCCCCAGGGGAATCTACACGAAGGACAACCGCTTTGACCCAATCGTCTTTTGCTAGTTCTTCCAGTGTTTCTGTAAAGACGCCCTGCGCAATGATGTTTTGGGTTCCCTCCCCATACAGGATGGGCCCATTGGCATAGACCACTGCGATGCGATCCTTGACCTGATTGTCGTATGCTGATGGGCTGCTTGGGTTTAGATCGGCAATAGAAGCAAAACGTACTTCTGCTGTTCCTAGATTCAATCGAGATTGAATCAGGTCTATAACTGCTGATTCATAGTCTAGTAAATCGATCAATCCCTGGTCTAAGGCATCTTGAGGGGTGGCTAATTGTTGGGTGTTGATGAGCTCATTTAAAGTCTCTGAACTGAGTTTTCGCCCCACACTGATTTCTTCATTGAGAGTTTCCCATACATCCAGTAGTAACGTTTGAATTTGATAGCGGTTGGCATCACTCATTTTGTTGTCCAAATAGGGTTCTACCGCACTTTTGTATTTCCCTAAGCGGATGACCTCCATTTTAATTCCGTATTCCTGTTGGAAATCTTTGTAGTAAAGTACTTCTGAAGCCAAACCTTTAAAATCAAGTTCTCCCATTGGGTTTAGGATGATGGAATCCGCTACTGAGGCTAAGTAATAGCCCTTTTGTGTAAAAAAATCGGCGTAAGCATAAATAAACTTTCCTTTTGCTTTAAACTTTTCAAGTGCCGTCCGTATGCTTCGAGTTTGGGACCAACCTGCAGTGATAAAGTCCGATCGCAGTCGGATCCCTTCAATTTTTGGATTTAGTGCCGCCTGGTCTATGGCACTTATAATTTCAGGAAGTCCAAGGACGTCTTCATTTAAGTCGAGAATGATTTCTAATTCATCAAATGAGGGGTTGCGGTCCGTAATGGGGACGTTGAGGTTTAGGTCTAGAACACTATTCGCTTGAATTGCTTTGGAGCTTGTAGGAGAAACCATGACACTGGCTACAGTAGCTACTAGCATGAGGATTAGGGCGAAGAAAAGTCCTATCGCGGTGAGCGTGCCTAAAACCGAGGCGAGGAAATTCTTAAAAAAATTCATGAGTAAACTATTAACGCTACAAATATAGGGTTTTGTAGCTTTGCTAACTAGGCAGGAACAAGTGGAAAAAAAGCAAGCCATACTCTCTTTAGGAAGCAATTTGGGCAATCGTTTGGAGTTGCTTCAAAAAGCTTTGATTTTATTAGAAAACGCCTCCCTTAACCTAACCGCCCTTTCCTCCATCTACGAAACTCCAGCCTGGGGCTTTGAAAGCACCCCCTTTTACAACGCCTGTGCGCAGATAGAAACCTCTTTGAGCCCTCAAGAATTACTGAGTCATTTTCTTCAGGTTGAAGCGCAATTGGGACGTATCCGACAGCAGACTGAGGGATATACAGCTCGGAAGTTGGATATAGATTTGTTGTTTTACGATGGATTGGTTGTAGCAACGGATACACTCACACTACCGCACCCCAAACTTCATATTAGAAATTTTGTATTGGTACCGCTTCAAGAAATAGCCCCCCAGTGGGAGCATCCCATTTTGAATTTACCCGTTACGGAGCTGCTGCGTCAATGCCCGGATCCAGATCAAATTGAAAAGCTGCCTTACGCTACGTGGTCTCCCCCTATTTTTGATGCTTTCCCTTTTATTGCCATCGAAGGGAATATTGGGGTAGGTAAAACCACATTAGCACAGAAAATGGCAGCCCATTACAACCTTCCTTTGGTAGAAGAAGCTTATGCCCAAAATCCGTATTTAGAAAAATTTTATACCGATCCAAAGAAACATGCCCTTGCTGTGGAAACCTATTTTTTAGAAGATCGCCTCCAACAGGCAAAAATATTTTGGGAGGGCAATCCCGCAGCAGCAATATCGGATTTTACCCTTCAAAAGTCTTTGATTTTTGCCGCTCAAAATTTGACTGAAACTGATTATCAAGCCTATCATAAGCGCTTTG
>JALQVM010000086.1 GCA_023263685.1 Flavobacteriaceae bacterium
TTTTCTTATAGCCATATTACTTACTTATATTTTCTGCAAAAATAATAAATTATCCTTGACGTTGTTTATACTTAGGATTTTTCTTGTTAATTACATATAAACGGCCATTACGTCTGACGATCTTGCACTCAGGCGTACGTTTTTTTAATGATGCTCTTACTTTCATAACTATGAATTATATTTTAAAATCTAAAAGTGATTCTCGCTTTTGATAAATCGTACGGACTCATTTCTAGTTTAACTTTATCTCCTGGCAATAATTTAATGTAGTGCAAGCGCATTTTACCTGAAATATGGGCCGTTACAACATGTCCATTTTCTAGTTCTACACGAAACATTGCGTTAGACAATGCCTCTATGATAGTCCCTTCTTGTTCTATTGCTGCTTGCTTTGCCATCTAATTAATTTGTTGCTCTTCGTGTTTTTCCAGACTTCATCAATCCATCGTAGTGGCGGTTCAGTAAATAAGAATTTACTTGCTGAATCGTATCTATAGCAACTCCTACCATGATAAGAAGTGAAGTTCCTCCATAAAACAAGGCCCAGCCTTGTTGTATTCCTATTAATTTAACCACTATCGCAGGAAATATTGCTATTCCAGCTAGAAATAACGAACCTGGGAAAGTTATGTGAGACATTACTGTGTCTAAGTATTCTGAAGTTTCGTTTCCGGGACGTATCCCAGGAACAAATCCGCCACTGCGTTTCAAATCGTCTGACATTTTGTTTGTCGGCACAGTGATAGCGGTATAGAAATAAGTAAAGACAATGATTAACACTGCAAATAATACGTTATACCAAAGTCCGAAGATATCAGAGAAATTGGTTTGCATCCATTGGCCTACATTTGAATCCCCTAAAGCACTTCCGATATACACAGGAGCAAACATTATGGCCTGCGCAAAGATAATCGGCATTACACCAGAGGCATTGAGCTTTAATGGTATGTATTGTCTTGAACCGTATACGGTTCTATCAGCGGCTGCTCCTCCTGATTGTCTTCTTGCGTATTGAACAGGTATTCTACGTACAGCAAGGGTTAAAAGGATGGAAAGTAAAATAATAACGATCCAAAGCACCAATTCGATCAAAATAAGCATCAACCCCCCATTGTTTTCAGAGACTCGTGAAATGAATTCTTGAGTAAAAGAAAGGGGTAAGTTGGCAATGATCCCAACCATGATTAACAAAGAAATTCCGTTTCCTATACCTCTGTCGGTAATCTTCTCACCTAGCCACATAGCAAAGATGGTACCTGTTACCAAAATAATCACAGAGGAAATGATGAAAAGAGGTCCTTTTCCTAACACAAAAGCACTTTCTGGCACGCCGAGTGCGCTTAATCCGTATAGGTACGCAGGTGCTTGAACCACACAGATTAGTATGGTCAACCAACGCGTAATTTGGTTGATTTTCTTTCTTCCGCTTTCGCCCTCTTTTTGAAGTTTTTGAAGATAAGGAACTGCAATTCCCATCAATTGAACCACAATTGAGGCAGAAATGTAAGGCATGATACCCAAGGCAAATACCGATGCATTTGCAAAGGCTCCACCCGTAAAAGCATTTAGAATTCCCAGAAGACCTCCTCCCTCAGTTCGACTGCTAAGTGCAGCGAGCTGAACCGGGTCAATCCCTGGCAATACCACTTGAGCTCCAAGTCGGTAAACCAATAACATCCCTAACGTCAAGAGCACACGGTCTCGAAGTTCTTCAATTTTGTAAATGTTATACAGGGTTTCTAAAACTTTTTTCATCAGGGGATAATATTAAACGATTACAGCTTCTCCTCCAGCCGCCTCGATAGCCGCCTTTGCTGTTGCTGAAAATTTATGCGCACTTACTTTTACTGAACCTTCAATTTTACCACGACCTAATATTTTTACTAAATCGTTTTTATGAGCCAAACGCAATTCTACAATCTTTTCTAAAGTCAGTTCTTTATTGATTTTTTTATCTTTCAAAAGACCCTGAAGTGTATCCAAGTTAATGGCAGTATATTCTTTTCTATTGATGTTTTTAAAACCAAATTTAGGTACACGTCTTTGCAGGGGCATTTGACCTCCTTCAAATCCAATTTTCTTGGAATATCCCGAGCGTGACTTGGCTCCTTTGTGTCCTCTCGCAGCAGTTCCTCCTTTTCCGGAAGCTTGTCCTCTTCCTAAACGCTTTCCAGCAGTTTTGGTTGATCCTGGTGCAGGTGTTAAATTTTCTAAACTCATAATGACTTTATTTATACTTCGGTTACTGTGACCAAATGTTTTACTTTCTGAATCATTCCCAAGATGGTTGGAGTAGCTTCATGAGTAACTTCTTTTCCAATACCTCTCAAACCAAGAGATTCAAGTACTCTTTTTTGGTTGCTGATTCGCTTGATGCTACTTTTTACTTGTTTTACTTTTATCTGTGCCATTGTTCGATTCGTTATCCGTTAAAGACTTTATCTAATGAAATCCCTCTTTGCTCAGCAATTCGTTGTGGGTTTCTCAGCTGAAGCAGGGCATCAAACGTAGCTTTGACCACATTGTGTGGGTTGGAAGATCCTTGTGATTTTGAAAGTACATTGTGTACCCCCACGGCTTCTAATACGGCACGTACTGCCCCACCGGCAATAACTCCCGTACCCTCAGAAGCGGGCTTTAAAAACACTCGTGCTCCGCCGTATTTTCCTTTTTGTTCATGTGGTAAGGTACCTTTGTCAATCGGGATACGAATCAAGTTTTTCTTAGCATCTTCAACGGCTTTGGCAATCGCTTCAGAAACTTCTTTAGACTTGCCTAACCCTTGGCCGACAACTCCATTTTCATCACCTACTACCACAATAGCAGAAAATCCAAAAGCTCGACCCCCTTTAGTTACTTTGGTTACCCGTTGAACGCCCACTAAACGGTCTTTCAAATCCAGACCTGCAGGTTTTACTAATTCTACGTTTTTATAATCTTGATACATATCTTGTTAAAATTTTAATCCTCCTTCACGAGCGCCTTCAGCTAATGCTTTTACTCTTCCGTGATACAAATAACCTCCTCGGTCAAATTTTACCTCTGAAACTCCTGCTTTAGTTGCCAATTGGCCGATACGCATTCCTACATTTGAGGCAATCTCGATCTTGTTACTCAATTTAGCATCTGCAGTTTCTTTATCTCTAGAGGAAGCCGCTACAATTGTTTTTCCTGTTTCATCATCTATCAACTGAGCATAAATTTCCTTGTTGCTTCTGTAAACAGACATTCTTGGTGTAGAGGATGTCCCACTGACAATCTTACGAATACGCTTACGGATTCTAGTTCTACGTTCTAATTTTGTTAAACCCATGATAATTTATTATGCTGATTTACCTGCTTTTCTTCTAATTTGTTCTCCTACAAACTTGATTCCTTTTCCTTTGTATGGTTCAGGTTTTCTGAATGATCGGATTTTTGCTGCTACAAAACCAACGAGTTGTTTGTCGTGAGAGGTTAGCTTTACAATTGGATTTTTACCTTTTTCAGAAATGGTTTCAATTTTTACTTCTGGAGCAATATCCAGTAAAATATTATGTGAAAATCCAAGTGCAAGATCTAATTTTTGACCTTGGTTGCTGGCTCGGTATCCTACTCCTACCAATTCGAGTTCTTTTGTAAAACCCGTACTAACACCTTCTACCATATTGGCGATAAGTGCGCGGTATAAGCCGTGTTTTGACTTAACTGATTTTTTTTCTGAGGGACGAGAAACTGTCAGTACATTGTCCTCAATTTTGAGTTCAATTTCGCTGTACTCCTGAGTCAGTTCACCTAACTTCCCCTTAACAACTACTTGGGTCGGTTGGATGTCTACAGTAACTCCTTCTGGTATAGTAATGGGATTGTTTCCTATTCTTGACATTGCTTATACTTTTACTGTTAGTATACGTAACAAATTAATTCTCCGCCAATATTTTCTTTGGCCGCTTGCTTTCCAGTCATCAGTCCTTGAGAGGTTGAAACAATAGAAATTCCCAATCCGTTAAGGATGCGTGGAAGACTATCGGAACCGGAATACTTTCGTAAACCAGGAGTACTGATTCTGTGAATTTTTTTAATGACTGGCTCCTTAGTGAGTTTGTCATATTTTAATGCAATCTTGATATTACCTTGATTGTTTGCTGTTTCTTCAAACTTATAGCTAAGAATATAACCTTGGTCAAAAAGAATCTTGGTGATTTCTCTTTTGATGTTAGAGGCTGGAATATCAACAACACGATGTCCTGCACTATTGGCATTTCTGATACGTGTTAAAAAATCTGCAATTGGATCTGTAAACATAATTTTAATCTCTTAAGGTTACCAGCTGGCTTTAGTTACTCCTGGAATCAATCCTTTGTTGGCCATTTCTCTAAACGTTACACGAGAAATTCCAAATTGACGCATATATCCCTTGGGTCTTCCTGTGAGTTTGCATCTGTTGTGCATACGTATTGGAGAGGCATTTCGAGGAAGTTTTTGAAGGGCTTCGTAATCACCTGCTTCCTTAAGTGCTTTGCGTTTTTCCGCGTATTTGGCAACTGTTTTGGCACGTTTAACCTCACGTGCTTTCATGGATTCTTTAGCCATATTAATTCTTTTTAAAGGGGATTCCTAATTCGGTTAATAGTGATTTCGCTTCTTGATCGGTAGATGCAGAAGTTACAAACGTAATGTCCATACCGCTGATACGATTTACTTTATCAATATCAATTTCTGGGAAAATAATTTGTTCTGTTATACCTAAAGTATAGTTTCCTCTACCGTCAAATCCTGTTGCTTTTACCCCTTGAAAATCGCGAACTCGGGGTAGCGCAGCAGTAACCAAACGGTCTAAAAACTCATACATACGCTCACCTCTAAGGGTTACTTTTGCACCTATGGGCATTCCTTTTCTTAATTTAAATGCCGCAACATCTTTTTTAGACAAGGTAGAGATAGCTTTTTGACCTGTGATCAAGGTAAGCTCATCCACTGCGTGATCGATTAATTTTTTATCTGCAACAGCCGCACCCACTCCTCTACTGAGAATGATTTTCTCTAGTTTAGGCACTTGCATGATGCTTTTGTAACTGAACGTTTCTTTCAAACTGTTGACGATACGCTCGTTGTATTCTTTTTTAAGTCTAGGTGTGTAACTCATAATTAAATGACTTCATCGGTTTTTTTTGAGAAGCGAACCTTATTCCCCTCTTCCATGCGATAACCTACTCGGGTAGTTTTACCCTCTGAGGTTAGTAATGATAAATTAGAGATATGGATGGGTGCTTCTTTTTCAGTAATTCCACCTTGTGGATTTTGAGCATTTGGTTTGTTGTGTTTCTTAACCAAGTTTACTCCTCCCACTATGGCTTTGTTCGTTTCACGAGATACGCTCAATACGGTACCTTCCGTTCCCTTGTGCGAACCGGTAATCACCCGTACGGTATCTCCTTTTTTGATTTTAATTTCTTTTGCATTACTCAATGATTTATAACACCTCAGGTGCTAGTGAAACAATTTTCATAAATTGCTTGTCTCGTAACTCTCTTGCTACGGGACCAAATACACGTGTTCCGCGCATTTCTCCAGTAGGGTTCAATAAAACACAAGCGTTTTCATCAAAGCGGATGTAAGATCCATCCGGTCTTCTGATTTCCTTGCGTGTTCTTACGACTACTGCAGTGGAAACTTGCCCTTTTTTAACTGTACCGGCTGGAGAAGCTTCTTTTACGGTCACAACAATTTTGTCACCTATGGAAGCGTAACGTCTTTTAGTTCCTCCCAATACACGGATCGTAAGCACTTCTTTGGCGCCTGTATTATCCGCTACTCTAAGTCTTGATTCCTGTTGTACCATCTTACTTCGCTCTTTCTATTATTTCAACCATTCGCCAGCATTTAGACTTGCTCAATGGTCTTGTTTCCATAATTTTTACCGTATCACCGATATTGCAGTCGTTTTTTTCGTCGTGAGCTACGTACTTTTTTGTTTTAAGTACGAATTTCCCATACATGGGGTGCTTTACGCGTTTGACTTCAGAAACCACAATGGATTTATCCATTTTGTTGCTGGTCACTACCCCTACACGTTCTTTTCTTAAGTTTCTAGTTTCCATGGGCTTATGCTTGTTGATTGCTTAGGGCTGTTTTTAATCTTGCGACCACACGACGTGCAGCTCGTATTTGTAATGGATTTTCTAAAGGTGAAATGGCATGTGTCATTTTCAACTCTTCCAATTGTTTTTGGAATTCAACCAACTTATCTTGAAGGTCTTCTTTAGACAGCTTATTTATTTCTGATTGTTTCATAGTTCCTGCTTATGCTTCGTAATCACGAGCGACGACAAATTTGGTTTTTACGGGAAGTTTTTGAGCCGCTAACCGAAGGGCTTCTTTGGCAACATGATGCGGTACACCTGCTACTTCAAACATAATTCTCCCTGCTTTGGTTACAGCCACAAAATATTCTGGAGCACCCTTTCCTTTTCCCATCCGAACCTCAAGCGGTTTTTTGGTAATGGGCTTGTCTGGAAAGATTTTGATCCAAAGCTGACCCTCTCTTTTCATGTAACGAGTCGCGGCGATACGCGCTGCCTCTATTTGTCTTGACGTAATGAAAACGGAATCCAATGCTTTGATTCCAAACATTCCATTAGAAAGTTGATGTCCTCTTTGGGATAGGCCTTTCATACGTCCTTTCTGGGCTTTCCGAAATTTTGTCTTTTTTGGTTGTAACATGACTTCTTGTTCCTATATATTATTAATTACGGCGACGCTGGCGGTTATTTCCTTTTCCGGAATTTCCTCCTGCACCCTGACTCGATTTTTTAGACATTCCAACGAGTGGTGACAATTCACGTTTTCCGTATACTTCACCTTTCATTATCCAAACTTTAATTCCTAATCTACCGTAAGTAGTATGTGCTTCTACTAAAGCATAATCAATATCAGCTCTAAAAGTTGAGAGTGGAATACGTCCTTCTTTGTACGATTCTGAACGCGCCATTTCGGCTCCGTTCAATCGACCTGAAATTTGAACTTTGATTCCTTCAGCATTCATTCTGATCGCAGCAGCTATAGCCATTTTGATCGCACGTCTGTAGGATATTCTGCTTTCAATTTGTCTGGCGATACTGGCCCCTACCAATTGTGCATCAAGCTCTGGTCTTTTGATTTCAAATATGTTGATTTGAATCTCTTTACCTGTAATGTTGCGAAGCTCTTCTTTTAATTTGTCAACTTCTTGACCTGCCTTTCCAATAATGATTCCTGGGCGTGCAGTAGTAATGGTTATGGTAATGATTTTAAGCGTACGCTCAATGATTACATTTGATACGCTGGCTTTAGATAAACGGGCGTGAACGTATCTGCGGATTTTATCGTCCTCAGCAATTTTATCGCCGTAATCTCTACCTCCGTACCAATTGGAATCCCATCCTCTGATGATACCTAAACGGTTTCCTATAGGGTTAGTTTTCTGTCCCATATTATGCTTCTATCGTGTTTGAACCCAATACCACGGTAACGTGATTTGAGCGTTTTCTAATTCTGTGTGCTCTTCCTTGAGGGGCAGGGCGTAATCGTTTTAGCATGCTTCCTCCGTCTACTTTGATTTCAGAAATGTAAAGTGCTGCTTTTTCGATGTCTTCTGATTCGTTTTTGGACTGCCAGTTAGCGATTGCTGAAAGAACCAGCTTTTCTAAACGTCTAGAGGCTTCCTTTGGACTAAACTTTAAAATCGCTAAGGCTTTATCTATCGATTCGCCACGAACCTGATCGGCAACCAAACGCATCTTTCGAGGTGAGGTTGGACAATTGTTTAGTTTGGCAAAGGCCAATGTTTTTTTGGCTTCTTTAAGCGCTTG
>JALQVM010000087.1 GCA_023263685.1 Flavobacteriaceae bacterium
TACTGCCGTCAGCATTTTTTCGTGTATTGCCTTCCGAGCTTAATACCCTACTATTTTGATTGTCCCATTCCTCGGTGGTTCGCCATCCAAAGCCTCCGTAGCGGTATTCTATGATTTTAAACGGTTGATCCGTAGCACATTCATAGTTTATGGTAATGTCCATCAAATATTGGCTTTCATTTAATGGAAATATTTTAACATTTTGAATTTCATTCAGTGCCAATTTGTTTTTTTCATCCTTTAATACAAGGTGTTCATGAAGCACTTCAAATTCACTAAAAACAGGGCCAGAAGTTTGTTTTCGCATTTTTGCAAAACGAACGGTTCCTTGCTTTTTGTATAAGTTCCAAAAATCGAGCGTATCTCCTTCAAACAGGGTGTGAGTCCAAGGATTCCATATGCCGTAATGGTGGTAATGATCTTCCGGTTGAATCCGAGTCAATCGCTTTCCTTTGGGAGTATTTACAGGGTGTAAATAGCCGCTTCTTTTGTAGTTTTCGCTCACTCCTTCGGGCACGTCTTTAATGGCCATTTGATAGCCAATTATTTTTTCATCGTTCTGAAAAATTTCAAGTTGACCTTCGTTTTCAGCTGTTTTTATATCAGCGTGTGCAGCGGGCGCTTTCCTTTCAATACTGTAGCTTGTCCCAGTAGTCAGCGTTTTCCAAAACACTTTGTTTTCGACTTTTTGGTAGGGAATTTCGATTTTTCGAGAGGCAGTTTTTGCCATAAGTCGGAAAGGACTGTTTGCAATATCCTGGTCAATTTCCACACGGGCAATGGCATCAGCAGCATATGTTCCATCCGTAAGGACTTGGAGTTCTAGTTCGGTCTTGGCACAGGATAATATTCCAAAACTAACAAGGAGTAAAGTGACTAATCGATGTTTCATGATGTTTCTAATTTAATGATTTCTTTTTTGTTAGAGGCTTCGTATATCGCATGAATTAGTTCCACCGATTTTTTTGCCTCTTTTGCGTTGACTAAAGGGGTTTGATCTTTTTCAATGGCACGAACAAAGTCTTCCAGTACAGCTTGATGTAAAGCTATGCTGGCTACTTTAGGCGAGCCACCGGAGGGATTGGGGTTTAATTTCAAACTAGGGGACCAGTTCGGTAAGGTACACGAACGAATCTGTCCTCCTTCAAAAACCATACTTCCCTTGCTTCCGTATACGCTAATAGACTCGGGATGCCCTGGATACAGGCAAGTTCCGGCGCTAAGTGTTCCCAAAGCTCCATTTTTAAAAGTAAAATGGGCTACGGCCAGATCTTCTCCTTCTATGGAGTGCATTTTAGTTGCTATTTTTGCTCCAACACTCGTTACCGACCCCATTAAATCAATAAGAAGGTCAAGAGTGTGAATGCTTTGGTTAATCAAAGCCGCCCCTCCGTCCAAAGCTATCGTTCCTCTCCAATTGTTTGTTTTGTAATAATTTTCATCTCTATACCAATTGATTTGAGTGGTAACCAATAAAATTTCTCCCAGGGCACCCGATTGAACGGTTTCTTTAAATTCGAGATAGGCTGGATTGCATCTGTTTTGAAATACTACCCCCAATTTAATTTTTTGTTCCTCGATTTTTTCAATGATGGAATCGATTTTAGGAAGTGTCGTTTCTAAAGGCTTTTCACAAAGGACGTGTTTAGTTGCTTCCAAGGCTATGCGAATGCTCTCCCCATGAAGTCCACTTTCATTACAAATACAAACCGCATCCAGTTCTTTTTGCTTGTAAAATGAATCGGGATCTGTAAATACAGAAGTATTGTAGGTTTGAGCTAACGAATTTGCTTTGTTTTTAGAACGGCTGAGGATACCTGCAAATCGTGTATTGACGTTAGCCTCTACACAAGCCGCATGTACTTTTGCGATAGCTCCACTTCCCACAATACCAATTCCAAGTGTCATTTATTATAGGGATACTCCGCGTTTCCACGGAATAAAGTCGTTTTGTTTTAATTGAACCGCTTTAGGAATCTCCTCACCGCTGGCTACTTTGATTATATATTCCAACAACGCATCACCAGCCTCCTCAAGACTTTGTTTTTGCGTAATGATGCTGCCACAATCAAAATCTATGATATCATTCATTTTTTGGGTCAGTATACTGTTGGAACTCACTTTGATCACGGGGGTGATCGGGTTGCCAGTAGGGGTACCTAAACCGGTCGTAAACAAAATGATATTTGCTCCAGAACCGGCTAGGGCAGTAGTGCTCTCTACATCATTTCCTGGGGTACACAATAAGGAAACCCCCGGGGTGTCGGCGTATTCGGTGTAGTCCAAAACATTGCTAATTGGAGCATTTCCTGCTTTTTTAGCTGCTCCAGCAGATTTCATGGCATCGGTAATGAGACCATCCTGGATGTTGCCCGGGGAAGGATTCATGTCGAAACCAGAACCTACTTGGGTTGCAGCCAATTCATATTGTTGCATCAAATTCAAAAATTTCCTCGCTAGGGGCTCACTGGTACAGCGGTTGACTAATTCTTGCTCGACCCCTGTCAATTCAGGAAACTCAGCCAATATTGACTTTCCCCCTAAGCCCGAAATAAGGTCAGACACCTGCCCTAAAGTTGGATTGGCTGTAATGCCAGAAAATCCATCAGAACCGCCACATTCAAGTCCTATAGTTAGTTTTGAAAGGGGTGCTGGAGCCCTTTTGATTTCATTGGCTTTCTTAATTTCTTCAAAGGATTGGGTGATGATTTTTGATAAAAACGCGTCTATCGTTCCCTCTGTTTGTTGGTCGTAAATCAACACTGGTTTTTCATTCCCAGACTGAAGCGAGGCTAAGGCCTCTTTAAAAATTTTTATTTCTAGGTTTTGACAACCCAAACTCAATACGGTAGCTCCGGCTACATTAGGATTGTTTACATAACCAGCCAACAGTCGCGCCAAAGCTTGAGCGTCTTGACGGGTACCTCCACACCCTCCCTGATGGGTTAAAAAACGCACCTTGATGTTTTCGTATTGATTTGATTTTTTATGGGGATGGTGTTCGCTATTCTTTTTCCGTTCTTCACCGCTTACAAGTGAACTGAGCAATTCTTGCAGCGGTTCCTTTTCAGGAGGATTAAATTCTTTTTCGAATACGGATTTTAAGGTTTCAATATTTCTGTTTTCACAAAAAACCAGCGGAAAAAAGAGCCAAATATTATCGGTACCTACTTGTCCATCAGCTCGATGGTACCCCATAAATGAACGTGTTTCCCATGGGGTGGTGTCTGGGGGTGTCCATTCCCATTCGGCTGTTTTACCTGTTACCTCTTGAGTTTTGTGTTTACAGTTTTGGGTGGTTAAGAGCCCACCCTGGGGAATGGGTTGCGTAGCCTCTCCCACAAGGACGCCGTACATATAAATTGCATCATGCACATTAAAAGCTTTACAGGCAAATTTGTGTTTGAGTGCAATAGGCTCTACCAATGAAAAACGTAATCCATCCAGTTCAACTTCATATCCTTTGTCTAAGTTGTCAAGGGCAACTGCTACATTGTCTTTGGGATTTGTTTTTAAAAAAGGGTTTCTAGAGCTCATAGTTGCTTAGGTATAAATTAAATGCACTTTCGATATCTTCAGAGTCTAGCAGGTCTAGAATATAGCCTAGTTGGTCTGCTAAATTTGGAATTAGTGTGAGGTCTTGATCCCAAAAAGCTTGTTCCGTCAATACTTGAGTTACAAGCGCTGTGGTGGTGCATGTATCCCAAAGTTTCTCGAGTGCTTCGACTGTATTTTTATCGTCTTGTACCGGGAGTTGAGCCCCTTTCCAGTTTCCTTTGTAAAATCTCAAAAGACATGCAAAAGAAAATACAAGATGGGGAGGAAGTTGCCCCTGTTTTTCTTGAAACGCCAATACACTTGGCAATACTCTTACTTTAAACTTTGAGATAGAATTAAGGGCAATACTGGCAAGATAATGTTTGATGAACGGATTGTTAAATCGGTCGAATACAGCTTCTGTAAATTGACGCAAACTGTCTTTATCCATAGCTAAGGTAGGCGCTATTTCATTTCTAACAGCCTCTTCTAGAAAGGATTTCGTAAAGGGAGCAGTAAAAATATCACTGACGGTTTGGTGTCCGTATAAGATGGACAAGGGTACCAAAGCCGTATGGGCCCCATTAAGTATCCGTACTTTTTGAGTTCTGTAGCCTTGAAGATCTTTGACAATCTTAATGTCTAAACCAATTTGAGCTCCCCCCAATTTGTCTTCCAGTGCTAAATCCCCTTCTATTACCCATAAGAAAAAAGGTTCAGCGGTAACCAATAGGTTGTCTTTATAGTCCAGTTGATCTTCGTAGAACGCTAAATTTTCTTTTGGATAGCCGGGAACGATACGATCTACTAGACTGTTGCAAAAGGTAATTGCGTTTTCAATCCATGCTTTAAAAGGCTCTTCCAAGTTCCATAACTCAATGTACTGGAACAGTATTTTTTTTAAAGTAGTTGCATTGTAATTGATTAATTCGCACGGGATAATGTAAAGCCCTGCTGCTGTGTTACCCTCAAAATAACTATAGCGTTCCCAAAGCCAACGGGTTAATTTTGCCGGATAACTTTGGGGTGGACGATCCTCAAATTGGTCCTTTGGGTTAAATGCAATACCTGCTTCTGTAGTGTTTGAAAAAATAAATTCCAAACCGGGAAGTTGGGCTAATTCTAAAAAGGAGGTAAAATCTTGATACGGATTATTGGTTTTAACAATATTCTCGATTCGTATTTTTTCTTGAACTTCTTTGCCTTCTTTTATTCCGTTTAAAAACAGAGTATATCCTCCTCCTTGTTCGTTTAATGCAGCAATCAATCCCTTTTCTATTGGCTGAACCACGGCAATCCCCCCATTAAAATCTGTTTGTTGATTGAGACGATGAACGACCTCTCCAATAAAAGCACGTAAAAAATTACCTTCGCCAAATTGAAGTATTTTGATGGGATAGGTGCTTTCTGCAATAAGGGGTGTTTTGCCACTGGTTGAATTCATAAAAACTTAAAATTAAAAACCAAATTTATGAGGGAGCCATAGGGTAATTTCTGGGAAGAATGTAATGAGAAGTAAGGCTACAATCATAGCAATAAATAAAGGCATTAACGGCTTTATTACATGCTCTATGCTTGTTTTTGCAATACCAATACCGACAAAGAGTACCGACCCTACGGGAGGGGTACACAAGCCTATACAGAGGTTGAGTACCATAATGATTCCAAACTGAATGGGATCGATGCCCAGTGACTTGACAACAGGCAGAAAAATGGGAGTAAAGATGAGGACGGCTGGGGTCATGTCCATAAAGATCCCCACAAAAAGGAGCAACAAGTTGATGATGATCAAAATGATGACTTTGTTGTCACTAATACTCAGGAGTAGATCACTCAAATTTTGCGGAATATTTTCATAGGACATGATCCAAGACATACTCATAGAGGCTGCTATGAGCAGCATTACAACAGCACTAGTTTTGGAAGATTCCAGTAAAATTTTCGGCAAGTCTTTTAGACTAATTTCTTTATAAACCATACCTAAAACAAGGGTGTAAAGGACTGCCACAGCAGACGCTTCGGTAGCGGTAAAATAGCCCGCAACAATTCCTCCTATTACTATAAACAATAAGAGCAAACTAGGAAAAGCTACTATAAATGTCTTGACCACTTGTGTGAGGCTACTTCTTTGAAAGGTAGGATAGCCTTTTCTTTTAGCCCAAATGGCAGCGACTAACATCAAGAAAAACCCAGTCAGTATCCCTGGAATATAACCTGCTAGAAATAATGCAGCAATGGAAACCCCACCACTGGCTAAAGAATAAACGATGAGTACATTACTGGGAGGAATAACCAATCCAATGGTGGCTGAGGTAATATTGACCGCAGCACCATATTCTTTGTCATAGCCTTCTTTTTCCATTTCCGGGCCGAGTATACTACCCATAGCAGAGGCAGAAGCCATGGCTGAGCCTGCTATGGCTCCCATGAGCATTGCCGAAATTATATTGATTAAAGCGAGCCCTCCGGGGAGCGCTCCAACAATAGTTTTGGCAAAGCCGATCAAACGATCGGCAATTCCTCCATGGGTCATGAGTTGACCGGAAAGAACAAAAAATGGGATGGCAAGGAGCGCAAAACTATCCAGTCCTGTTCCCATCCGCTGTGCGATGGTAGTCACCGCAGCCAAACTTGGAATGGAAATCAAAATCGTTAAGAGCGAGGAAATCGCGATACTCCAGGCTACTGGGGTTCCTATTGCGATAAAAAAGATAAAACTTAGTACGAGTACTATTACGGGTAAAATATCCATAACTCCCTATTTTTTGTTTTGAGTGAATTTGTAAAAAATAATTAAAAGTCCGCTGAGAGGAATAACGCTGTAAACCACCGCTAGAGGAATTTTTAAAGAGGGTGAAAATTGTTCTAATTTGGTCGTGATGTAAACCAATCTGCTCCCCCCGATGACCATACCAAAAAATGCAAATCCTAGCACAGAGATCGATATGAATTTAGTGATCAGCACTTGAGTATCGGCAGAAAACTTTTTAGCAAAAAAATCAATGGCTACATGTTCATTTTTGCCTGCTACATAGGCTGCGCCCAGTATTCCGAGCCAAATCATGAGATAACGGGCAAGTTCATCGGTAAATGAACTGGGTGTAGCGGTAAAAAAACGTGTAAAAACCTGCCATAATACATTGAGTACCATGATCCCTAGGAGGCCAATTAATACCCATTCAATTACTTTGTCTACAGTTGCTCTAATTTTTTTCATTTCGAATACGGTCTATTAATTCAGCAATTTCAGGATCCTCTCTAAAGGAATCATACATGGATAGGGTAGCTTTTTGAAACGATTCTTTTTCGGGATAGCTTACTTCCACTCCTGCATCAATTACGGCTTGTAAGGATTCGTTTTCAGACTTGATCCACAATTCCCGTTGGTAGGGTACAGACAGATCAATGGCTTTTTGGAGCCATTCTTGTTCCTGAGCACTCAATCGATTCCACAGATGGGTACTGACCAGTAGGATGTCTGGAATCATGGTGTGTTCGTCAATAATATAGTATTTACAAACTTCGTAATGGCGTGATAAATAAAAACTTGGAGGATTGTTTTCAGCTCCGTCTACCACTCCTTGTTGAATGGCAGTATAAAGTTCTCCCCAAGAAATTGGAGTAGGGGATCCCCCTAATTGTTTGACCATTTCGAAGGCAGAAGCACTTTCTTGCACTCTGATTTTTAATCCTTTAAGGTCATCTGGTTCAGCTACTGGGCGTTCGCGGGTATAAAAACTTCGACTCCCAGAATCGTAAAACCCAATTCCTTTCAACCAGTAATCATCCCCTTCACTTAAAATTTCTTTACCAATGGGTCCGTCCAATACTTTGAATAAATGGTCTTTATTGTCAAATAAAAACGGCAGTCCAAAAATTCTAAGTTTTGGCGCAAAATTTTCCATCACTGCTCCTGATACTTTTGCCATATCTAGACTTCCGATTTGGAGCAATTCCAGACATTCTCTTTCGCTACCCAATTGCTGATTGGGATAGATCTGAATGCGCATTTTTCCTTCTGAAATCTCGTTTAAATGTTGGTCGGCTTTTAGCATGGCCTGATGCACAGAATGGGTTACATCCAAACCGTGTCCAAGACG
>JALQVM010000088.1 GCA_023263685.1 Flavobacteriaceae bacterium
AATATACCCAAGAGCAGGAGTAAATAGTAGGTCATTTGATAGTGGTTCGCACGAATTTGCATTCCAAGGGAAAGAACGCTCAATATCACCCCCATAAAATAGTTCCGCCTAAACAATAAAACCACCCCTGCCAGTACAAAGGGAAAAAAACTTACCGCCAAGGCTTTGGTGTTATGACCCACCTGTAAAATAATCAATAAATAGGTTGAAAATCCAAATCCTAAAGCCCCAAACAAGGCAGTATGCCATGGAATTTTTAAGATGACAAGCAGCAAATACGCTCCAAAGAGATATAAAAAAAGGATGTGCGCAGGTCGGGGCAAGATCCTAAAAAAGCGATAGATGGGACTCAGAAAATCTCCTGGATACTCCGCTCCGAGTTGATAGGTTGGCATTCCGCCGAAGGCATTGTCAATCCAATAGGTCTCCTGGGCGGTGGCGGCTCGGTATGCTTTGAGTTGGCGAGACATTCCCTCATACTGTCTAATATCAGACTGAACAAGTGTTTTACCAGAAAGAACAGGATAATAAAACACTAGCGACACTAAGGCAAAACCTACTACCACAATCCCGTGCAGGTAGGTTTTATCTCTGATCAAAGACTCAATCCAGTTCTTCATAATCGATATACTCTCCCATGGAATCGGAAGGAGATTTTGTTTTTTTGGGAGGGGTGGATTGTTTTGTCTGGTCTTGGGTAGTCGCCTTTTTGACAAAGCTCGACAACATCAGTTTGAACAAAAAAGGAGATAGTAAACGGAGGAGATAAATAGCTCCTAGAAAAATGAGAAAAAATTTGAAGAGTGCTCCCAAAACGGTTGTTTAATTCAAAAATAACCAATTCACTTCTATTGCAGAAAAATTATCTGCCAATAATACTTTTACCCTCTTAATTATAGACAAATCTCATGTATATTTGCAGCATGCTATTTCGGTCACCTACACTTTTGTTTCTCCTTGTTTCATTTGTAATTCATGCCCAATACACAGACCAAATTAATTCCAACAGACCGGGTGCCTCTATAGGGGCTTTTGCGGTGGGCAAAGATGTAGTTCAAGCAGAAGCTGGATTTGCCTTTAGAAACGATACGCATGCCGGATACAACAATTCTACTTTTCGAGGAGGGGCAGGATTTCTTTCGCTTCGCTGGGGGTTTCTAAAGGAAACTTTGGAGCTCACGTATGAAGGTAGCTATCTACGCGGTACCTTAAATTCAAAAATTGCAAGTACCCCAATTCAGTATACCCAGAGAGGATTTTTACAAAATTTTATTGGAGTAAAGTACCTGATTTACGACCCTTTTAAAAAAGAGCGTCAGATCAATACCTACAGCTGGAAAGCCAACAATGGCTTTAAACTACGCGAATTGATCCCTGCCGTTTCGCTTACCTTAGGAGCCAATGTGAACTTTGAAAAAGACAACCCATTTCCCTACGGCAATCTTTTTGGCACCCTTTACCGCCCCATTCTTTTTCAAAATCTAGGCATCAGCCCCGATGAAGAACCTCCCCTGCATCTGAGAGGTACCTTGGCAACTCAATCACATTTTCTCGGAACCTGGGTGTTTGTCACTAACTTTTCCTACGATCGGTATCTTTCCAAATATCCTTTAAAAAACTACATCCTTACGTTAACTCATACCCTAGACCCTTTATGGTCAGTCTATATTGAACATCAAGGAAGAAGCAGTGAACTGTTTACCGATTATTTATTCAGACTAGGGGCGGCCTATCTATGGAATGACAATTTTCAAATTGAAGCGACTTTGGGATCGTCTATAAAAAATACGCCTCATCAACTCTTTTTAAATGCAGGGATTTCCTACAGACTGGACTTCCACAAGGAGTTTATTTCAGCCGAAGAACTCCAAGAAAAAGAGTTAAAAAAACAAGAACGTCAACTGAAAAAAAATGTTAAAGCGGCTAAAAAAGTGAGTCGAAGAGTAAAAAGAAATTAAGTATGGATCAAGACGTAACCATTAAAGTTGTACAAAACTCAAAAGATTTTGAGACTTTTGTTCGTTTTCCATTTAGTTTGTATCAGAACAACCCCTATTGGGTGCCCCCTCTTATTAAGGAAGAAATTGAGACCCTGGATCCAAAAGTAAATCCAGTCTATCAAAATGCGGATGCGCGTTTTTTTCTTGCCTACAAAGGAGAAACCCTCGTAGGAAGAATTGCAGCCATGGTCAACTGGATTGAGGTAAATCAAGTCGGTAAAAATAAGGTTCGTTTTGGATGGTATGACACCGTTGATGAGCTTGCTGTTTCTAAAATTTTACTCGAACAGGTGGTTGCTTTTGCGAAAGAACACAAACTAAGCCGAGTAGAAGGCCCTATGGGGTTCTCAAACCTTGATAAGGCAGGGCTGCTCATTGAAGGATTTGAAGAGCAAAACACCATGATCACCCTTTACAATGCTCCTTATTATCAGGAACATTTAAAGGCTTTAGGCTACAGCATGAACGCCAAATGGGTTGAATACGAAATTAAGATCGATGACTTTGAGGAATCTCCAGAAAAAGTAAAACGCTTTTCAAAATTGGTGATGGACCGGTACCAACTCAAATTGCTTAAATTTAAAAGTAAAAACGACATCCTTCCCTATGTCGATGAAATGTTTGATCTTTTAGGTAAAACCTACAATGAACTTCAAACCTATGTCCCAATTCAAAACTACCAGATTGAACATTATAAAAAACGCTATATCAAATTCATCCACCCTGATTTTATTAAATGTATCGTAGACCGCAAGGGGCAGCTTATCGCGTTTTCTATCACCATGCCTTCCTTTACAAAGGCACTCAAAAAAATTAATGGAACCATCAATCTTTTTAATTTTTTCTATTTGATCAGCGCACTTCGCAAGAACAATCGCGCCTCTTTTTATTTGATCGGTATACATCCAGACTATCAGAATAAAGGAATTACAGCCATTATTTTTAATGAAATGCAAAAGCTGTTCAATAAGCGTAACATCCGTATTGTTGAAACCAATCCAGAGCTGGAAGAAAATACTGCCATTCAAAAACTGTGGAAAAATTACGAGCACAGGCTTCATAAAAAGCGTGCTACTTTTGTTAAAGATCTTTAATTCTACTCCATGCTCAGCGACGGCACCATCATAGCGTTATCAACACCACAAGGGAGTGGAGCCCTGGGTGTGATTCGCCTGTCTGGGCCGCTTGCATTTGAAAAAACCCAACGCTTTTTTACCCCAAGAAGCGGTCAAAAGTGGGAAGTCATCAAACCCAACCAAGCCCAACTGGGCACCTTTAAAAACAACGGTGCTTTGATCGATGAAGTCTTGGTTACCGCGTTTAAAGCACCCCATTCTTATACGGGAGAAGATGTGATAGAGCTTTCTTGCCACGGTTCACCCTACATTCTCCAACAGATTATTTCGTCCTATTTAGAGGAGGATATCCTACCTGCCCAAGCGGGGGAATTTACGCTTAGAGCCTATCTCAACAAAAAAATGGATTTGAGTCAGGCCGAAGCAGTCTCTGACCTTATTACTTCGGAAAGTGCCGAAGCACATCGGATAGCCATGCAACAGCTGCGTGGTGGCTTTTCCAAAGGAATGGAAGCATTGCGTCAAAAGCTGATTGAGTTTAAAGCGTTAATTGAATTGGAATTAGATTTTAGCGAAGAAGAAGTCAATTTTGCAGACAAAACCCAACTGGAGGCTCTTTTGACAGAACTCGAAAAAGAAATAAGCGAACTAAAAGATTCCTTTGCCTACGGAAATGTAATTAAGAAAGGCGTTCCGGTAGCCATTGCAGGAAAACCCAACGTGGGTAAATCCTCTTTACTCAACGCCCTTTTTAACGAAGAAAAAGCCATCGTTTCCCCTATCGCAGGCACCACCAGAGATTCTATAGAAGATACTTTGATACTGGATGGGGTGCAGTTTCGCTTTATCGATACTGCCGGTTTGCGGCAAACAGATGACACCATTGAATCAATAGGGGTTGCTAAAGCCAAGGAGAAAGTTGCTCAAGCCAGAATATTACTCTATCTCTACGATAAAACGACTACCGATTCCGTTTTGGTTGAAGAGTTAAAATCCCTGTATCACGACAATCTTAAGCTCGTTTTGGTTCAGAATAAAATTGATTTAGCCCCTGAAGGACATGATCTCGCCTTTGCTGAACTTTTAAAAAAACAACTCCCTGCTTCTATGGCTCCCAAGAGTTTGGGTATTTCGACTAAAAAAACAGATTCGTTACTCCCTCTAAAAAAAGAATTAGTAGAAACGGTTCAATCGTTGGGCAATTCAAATGGGATCATCATCAACAACACGCGCCACTACCACGCCCTTGAAAAAGCACTCAAGGCCATTGAACAGGTTAAAAAGGGACTCGAAATCGACCTGGCCGGTGATCTGTTAAGTATCGATCTAAAAGAGGCGATAGAGCACATCGGCGCCATTACAGGAGTGATCGATACCGATCAGGATGTACTGGGAACCATATTTAGCCAGTTTTGTATTGGTAAGTAACGTCCTTTATAGAAATATATAGACCAAACCCAGATCTAAAATTGGAATTGATTCCAAAAGGATAAGGCAAACATTTTAATTGGATTTTAAAATGTATTTATCCGTAATTTTGGGTGATGAATACATTAGAAATTATAGGGTGGATTGCCACCACTTTTGTGATCTCCTCTTTTTTAATCAATGACATGATCCGCCTTAGAGCGGTCAATTTGGTAGGAGCGCTCTGCTGGTTAATTTATGGGATTTTAGCAACAGCCCCCTCCATCATTTTCCTCAATGTGGTGATTGTTTGCATCCAAGCGTACAAGCTTTGGGGTTTAGTAAAACGGAAAAAAAATTAAACAAAGGCTTATTTTTTTAAAAAAACCCAAAAAAATGTGTTTGCAATTTGCAACTTAAAATAAAAATTGTAGATTTAATTGTTTTATTGATAGTAAAACTTTCATAAACCAATTTGTTTTTTTTTGTAAACCGCCCACGGGCGGTTTTATAATTTATACCCCTTATGTCTTCGTAAAATTGAAGAGCAACTAGAATAAATTGACTACCTTAAGGCTGTTTTAACGTTGTTTACACTTGGATAAAAGAAATTTTATAAAACGCTTGGGTTGGTTAGGATTGAGTCCCGTGATTGGTTTTCCTTCCAGTCAACCTATTGAGAATACACCACTCCCTCCCCTTCCCCAGCAGGAAGAGGCGCTCTGGAAACTCGTTCGTTCTCAATACGAACTTCACCCTGATTTTATCAATCTTGAAAGCGGCTACTACAACATCATTCCCAAACCTACTATGGAGAAACACCTCAGTCACCTCAAGCGCGTAAATTTAGAAGGGTCGTATTATATGCGAAAGCATCGCTTTAACGATAAAGCAATCGTAACAGAAAAACTGGGAGCGTTCTTTGGTTGTGATGCGACAAACCTTATCATCACCCGCAACACTACTGAATCGCTAGACCTGATCATTAGTGGATTTCCTTGGAAAGCAGGGGATCATGCCATCCATGCGATTCAAGATTATGGGGCTATGCAAGATATGTTTGCGCAAATTGCGGAACGTCATGCGGTTGAAGTAACGAAAGTTTCTGTGCCTAACCACCCCAAAGATGATGCAGAAATTGTATCCCTCTACGAATCAAAAATTACCCCAAAAACCAAATTGATTATGGTATGTCATATGATCAATATCACAGGGCAACTATTACCCATCAAAAAAATATGCGATATGGCTCACCGCTACGGTGTGGAAGTGCTTGTAGATGGAGCGCATTGTATTGGACATTTTGATTTTAAAATCGAGGAGCTCAATTGCGACTACTACGGATCCAGTCTTCACAAATGGCTTGCTACTCCCCTAGGCGCCGGCCTGCTGTATGTCAAAAACGACCATATTCCCAAGATTTGGCCCTTGCTAGCGGATCATGAAAAGGACCCAAACAACATCAAACGTCTCAGTCATACTGGAACCCATCCCGTGGCTACCGACTTAGCCATACTTGATGCAATAGAATACCTGAACTGGATGGGTCTGCAAAGGAAAGAAAAACGAATGCGATTCCTTAGGAGTTATTGGCAAGAAGCCTTAAAAGGCGTACCCAATGTAGTGATCAACACCCCCTTTGATGACCAACGAAGTTGTGGAATTGGTAACGTAGGGCTTACCAATATGGCTCCCGCAGAGCTTGCCGACCGCCTCTATAAAGAGTATAAAATTTTTACAGTGGCTATAGACTATGCCAATGTTAAAGGCTGTAGAATCACTCCCAATGTATTTACCTCCCTAGATGAATTGGATGTGTTTATCAATGCCATAAAACAATTATCAAAAGTAAAATCGGTATAAAATGGACTATAAATATTTACTGGGCCTATTTCTCCTCGTCCTTACGACCTGCTCAAAAAATTCCGATGCAGCGCCTGAAGCAGACTGTATCGACGAAGCAATGATCAACCCTACTGCCCCCTGCTATCTTATCTACGCGCCTGTATGTGGCTGCGATGGAGAAACGTACTCCAACGACTGTGTAGCTACTAATAACGGCGTTCTTAGCTTTGAAGAAGGGGCGTGTAATTAAATTTAAAAGTAATGGAATGGTACGTTAAAAACAGATGGTGGATATGGACGATTACGGGGGTATACCTTGCTTATCGAATTGTCACGGGATTATTGTACAGTTAAAATGACCCCTTTAAGCCTACAACAAATTACTGAGAAAGCAGCTGCATTAAATGAGTGCTGGACCTGCAAGACTAGTGTGCTTCAGGGCAAATTTACCTTCAAAGATTTTTCCCACGCATTAAACTTTGTGAATGCGGTGGGTAAAATTGCTGAAAAACAACAGCATCATCCCAGCATACAATTGGACTACAATCAAGTAGTAGTAGAGTGCACAACGCATGAGGCGGGAAACAAATTAACCCTTAAAGATTTTCAATTGGCCACCGCCATCGATCGGCTTAGCCTAGAGTGAAGTCAACATTAAATTTCTCCAACGCACTTTGATTCCTCCCCCATCGTGAATTTGAAGTGCTACAGATCCTTTTCCGTTTCCAATTTTTTCATCTACCAACTCTATCATAGGAGTCCCGTTTAACCAGGTCGTTATTTTATCTCCTACGACTCGAATTTTCATTTGATTCCAGTCCCCCATTTTTAAAGCACGGTCTTTGGATTTATCCGGCTTAATCAACCATCCTCTTCCGTAGGATTCGTATATACCGCCCGTATCGTGACCCGGAGGTGCCACTTCCACTTGCCATCCGCTGACTTTGGTTCCTTCAACCGTTGACCGGATAAAAACACCGCTGTTTCCATTGGCTTCTTGTTTAAACTCCAACGTCAATTCGAAATCATCGTAATATTTGTTTGTAGATAAATAGCCATAGGCTTTGTCGGGTCCACTTTCGCACACCAGTAAGCCGTCTTCAACATACCATAACTCTGTTCCGTGAACCGTCCAGCCGTCTAGATTGGTTCCGTTAAAGAGCGCTTCTTGAGCCTGAATGGATAAAAAGTTAAACGCTATAAAAAGTAGAAAAAACTGTGATTTCATGGGTACCTTTATTTTTGATGATCTAAGATAAATATTTTAGGCAATCCACATCCTTCAAAAACA
>JALQVM010000089.1 GCA_023263685.1 Flavobacteriaceae bacterium
CAATAGAAAATAAACTACTGACAACCACCCAAAGCAGCATAAATTTAAGAACATTTTCCGCATCTTTAAATCTGCTTTTGCTGGTTTCCAAGAGTAAGGCCAATACAATAAAGCCGATTGGCAAATGGACAATCAACGGATGAAAACGACCGATAAAGGTTAAAAAACTATCCATAAAATTAATTCTCCCGTTGCATTCGTTTTTTGATTGCCTCCATGATAAAGACATTTGCTTCCCATTGGTCACTTAAAGGTTTTTGAGTAAAAGGAGCGGTGGGAAGGTAGTTCGGGGGGCCAAATTCAGTAGTGATGGTCAGGGGCGTTCCTGCTTCCCAATGTTTTACAATGATGGACTCCCAAATTGATAAATGCCTAGTTAAGGCATTGGTCCACTCTGGAGCTTGAGGATTATTGACCTGGGGACCTTCCTCAAAACCGACACGGGCATGAATATGGTCGGTTCGTAGGAGCACCTCCTCCAAAAGGCCTTGTTGTTGGGTCAACAAAGACTCATGCACAACCATCCAATGACTGACGTCTAGAGTCAGTCTAAGCTTTGAATCGGAATTTAAAAACCGATGGGTTTCTGGTAAGGAATAACTAAACCTCCCCCTATGGGTTTCATGAGTTATAGGAATGTTGTAAAGCGTTTGCATTTCATGTGCCACTTTAATAAATTCTTGGTTTTGCTCAAACGTAAAGAACTCACTGCACGTATGGGAATTGATTGCATAGGGTTTTTGATCCATTGCTCTTTTTAAATCCTTACGGTAAGCCGATACACTTTCTTTAAAAGGAAGGCTGTTGTTGGTCCCACATAAATAAATAACTTTCAATTGGTGCTTTTTTAAGCCGTTGGCAACTTCTTGCTGAACGTCCTCGCTTTTTGGCAGCCAAATTTCGATTCCCTCGTAGCCGGAAGATTTTGCTTTAGAAAAAAAGGCTTCCCATGAACCTTCAAAGCCCCAATTGGTTTGAAAAAAAAGCAATTCATTTTGTGCCCATAACGGGTGTATACTGAGCCACAATAGGAGAATTTTAAACAGCTGTTTCATACTTTTTAAAGACTAAAGAGATTAGGTCAAAATTTCGTGAATTACACGTCCTTCTACATCCGTAAGTCGAAAAGGACGCCCTTGAAAATCAAATGTAAATTGCTCGTGATCGAATCCGAGCAAATGGAGTATGGTCGCTTGAATATCGTGAACCGAAACCCGTCCGTTTATCCCACGGAATCCAATTTCATCTGTTTCTCCGTGGACGTATCCTTTTTTAACACCTCCACCTGCCATCCACATGGTAAAGGCCTCTCCTTGATGGTCTCTTCCTATAAGTGAGTTTTGGATTCCCGCCCGATTTTCCCACATGGGAGTTCTTCCAAATTCACCTCCCCAGACCACGAGGGTATCCTCCAATAAGCCTCTTTGTTTTAAATCGAGTAATAAAGCAGCTACCGGCCGGTCCATATCTCTGCATTTATTTAAAAATCCTTTACTCAAGGCTTCCGATTCGCTCGCTCCATGAGAATCCCATCCCCAGTCGTAGAGCTGGACAAAACGCACCCCTTTTTCAACCATTTTTCTTGCCAAAAGGCAATTGTTTGCAAAAGACTCTTTGCCTGGTTTCACTCCGTACATTTCTTTGATGTAGTCGGGCTCTTCCTCTATATTCATAACCTGAGGAACCGAAAGCTGCATTCTGTATGCCATTTCATATTGACTTATACGGGTCAAAACCTCTGGGTCTTTAAACTTTTCGTATTCTGTGTAATTGATTTCATTGATGGATTGAATCACCTTTCTTTTTAAATCCCTTGAAATTCCCTTTGGATCCTGAAGGTAAAGTACCGGATCCCCTTTTGACCTACAATGCACACCTTGGTAAATGGAAGGTAAGAAACCATTGCCCCAAAGACTCTTTCCTGCATCTGGAGTTCCCCCAGAAGTCAGCACTACAAATCCAGGAAGATTGTTATTCTCTGACCCCAAACCGTAGGTAATCCAAGAACCTAAGGAGGGTCTTCCAAATCGAGCACTGCCTGTATACATTAATAATTGAGCAGGACCATGATTAAATTGATCGGTGTGTACTGCTTTTAAAAAGGAAACCTCATCCATTACATTTTTAAAATGAGGCAAATGATTGGACACCCAATTTCCCGATTCACCGGCTTGAGAAAAGGTAGCTTGAGGACCTAACATATTGGGTACCCCTTCGATGAAAGCAAATTCCTTTCCCTCGATCAAGGAGGGGGGGCAAGGCTTGTTGTGCAGTTTTGCCAATTCAGGTTTGTAATCAAAAAGCTCTAATTGAGAAGGAGCCCCTACCATGTGTAAATAAATTACACTTTTTACTTTTGGAAACAAGGGTGGAGCGAGGGGAGCCATAGGGTTTATCGCCCGGGCTGCTGTATAGTCGTAGGCTTATTTTCGGTCAAAAGAACAAGAATTCAACAAACTCCCTAATGCAATTCCGCCCAGACCTAAGGTACAGTCCTTCAAAAAATGACGCCTACTGTTTAGCCTTGCTTCCGCTTCTTTTTGTTCGGCAAAAAGTTTTTTTACATCATCCATGGGTCAAAAATTCATCTAAGTTCATAATGGCATTCCCTACTACAGCTAATGCGGCTAAGTTGAGAGCTACTTCACCTTCTTGGTTAAAAAAGTTTTTTAATTTTTCGGGGGACTGGTCAAAATCTTGATAGGCCTCCTCATAGAGTCTAACCAACAGTTCCAATATTTTATCATCAATTTCTTGATATACAGCGGTTTGATACATTTTTTTTATGGCCATAGGTTTGGGAAGGTCTGCGTTTAATGCAGCCAGATTGAAAGCCGCTTCGAGGAATACGGGATCGTTGAGTGTTACCAAGGCTTGCAAAGGCGTATTACTTGGAGACCTCCTGACTAAACAAACCTCCCTGCTCCCCGCATCAAAAGAAATTAACGAAGGGTAAGGGCTGGTTCTTTTGAGGTAGGTATAAATCGCTCTTCGATAGCGGTCTTCACCTTTGCTTTCTTTCCAAAGATTTCCAAGATAAGCATGTTCCCAGATCCCCTCAGGCTGGGGAGGCATGACACCCGGTCCATATTTTTTACTGCTTAATAAATTGGACACAAAGAGGGCTTGATCTCGAATTTCTTCAGCACTTAACCGCAATTTAGGCCCTCGTGCATAATATAAATTTTCGGGATCTAGGGCTTGTTTTGATTCTACTACAACAGAACTTTGTTTGTAGGTAGCAGACATCAATATCATTTTGATTAAACTTTTTAGACTCCACGCTTGAGTACTTACAAAATCAGCTGCCAACCAATCCAATAGTGCAGGATGGGTAGGGGGTTCCGATTGGGTACCCAAATCTTCTAGGGTCAACACCAATCCTTTTCCAAAAATTTGATACCACACTCTATTGACAAGTGTTCTGGCTGTTAAGGGGTTTTCTTGGCTTACCAACCATTTTGCTAGTCCAAGTCGGTTGTTTTCTAGCTCCGTATCCCAAGGATTAAGAGATTGAGGTACCCCCGGAAAAACTTCTTCCTTTTTATTCAGCCAACTTCCACGGTCAAACAAATAGGTTTTTCTTTTCATAAAAGCTTTGTTTTCAACCAAGATTGGCGTTAACTGTTCTGGGGTATTTAATACTGTTTGAAGGGCATGCTCTATCTTAGAAAACCCCTGTTTATTTTGCGCTGGCAAATCAGGAGCAAATGAAAACCAGTGAAGGGAAACTGCAATATCCGTGTAGCGATACCCGTTTTTAATTTCAGTTTTTAAGCTAGGATTACGAGCTTCCACATAGAGATCAAAGGGTTCATCCACGGATTTAAAATTAAGTTTAGCATACTGATTTTTAGGGTTTTTAAATTGAGGGTTTCCCGACTCGTTCAATCGTATTCTACCCAACACCTTACCTGTGGGGCTGTTTTGGCGAAAGATTAGTTCCGTTTGATGCTTAGTGGGACTGTACTTAATATACAGGTTTGGATTTCCTTGGCTCGATA
Organism: Flavobacteriaceae bacterium; assembly: GCA_023263685.1. Taxonomy (GTDB): domain Bacteria; phylum Bacteroidota; class Bacteroidia; order Flavobacteriales; family Flavobacteriaceae; genus MS024-2A. The sequence continues at coordinate 4,005 of JALQVM010000089.1, forward strand.
CATTTTTAAAAACTGCTTGTCCTTTATTTCGCAGGGAAAGGGTAACCCCTGAAACATACGCATGATCAGAATTTAAAACCTCTGCATTATGCGCTTGGTATTTGGGTTCTAAAAATTGAAAAAAATCCCGGTAAAAATCAAGCGTTTTTTGGTCGCCATAGGTTTTAATCCAAGATAATATCGATTCAACCCGCTGGGTATTTTCTTCGTTGTAGGATCTCAGATTAGGTGCTTCATCCATCAGGTCTTCATCGCGGGTATTGTTAAAAAAAGACATCAGTTGATAATACTCTTTTTGAATAAAGGGATCGTAGGGGTGATCATGGCATTGAACACAACTCATAGTCGTACTTTGAAAGACATCAAAAGTGGTATTTACCCGATCAATCACGGCGGCGGTTCGGTATTCTTCATCGGAGGTTCCCCCTTCGTCGTTATTCATGGTATTTCTGTGGAAAGCGGTAGCCAATAGCTGGTCGTAACTCGGATTGGGCAATAAATCTCCCGCTAATTGTTGAATGGTAAACGCATCAAATTTTAAATCCTTATTTAATGATTTGATTACCCAATCTCGGTATTGCCAAATGGTTCTACCACGATCTGCTTCATATCCTTTTGTATCTGAATAGCGGGCTAAATCCAACCACCAACTGGCCCACTTTTCTCCAAAGCTAGCTTGAGCCAACAGACTGTCTATATAATTTTCATAGGTGATTTCTTTTTGCATAAAGGCCTCAAAAAGGGTTCGTTTAGGAGGAAGCCCTGTAAGGTCAAAAGCCAGTCTGCGAGCGAGAACGTGAGGGGCAGCCTCTTCATTCGGTTGCAACTTTCCCTCTTCCATTCGAGCGGCGATAAAATAGTCGATTGGTGTTTGTAAAAAATCCCCACTCTTGAAGCTACTGTTCATATCAGGTAACTCTTCTTTTTTTGGCGGGATATAGGCCCAGTGAGTTCCCCACTTGGCTCCCTGATCAATCCATTGGGTAAAAAGTTCAATTTCCTCCTTGCTCAGGGGAGGCTTTTCATAGGGCATGCGCAATTCCAAATCGGTTTCGTGTAAACGCTGAATCATTCTACTTTTTTTGGAATTCCCTGGTATGATAGCAGGGGATCCTTCGTTGGTAGCTCCTAGTGCGTCTTTTTCAAATAAAAAGCTAAAACCTGCATTCTTTTTTACCCCCCCATGGCAACTGATGCACTTTTCGTTAATGATGGGTTTTATTTGGGTATTAAAGTCAATGGGTTTAGACTGTTGGCAGGCTCCAAAAAACAAAAGACTTAAAAAAGCCATTCCTAAGAAATAGAAATTAAACTGTCGTTTCATCTTGGTATTTATGGAGTGATGTCTAAGGTTTTGATTTATAATTCAATGGTTAAAATACGAATTAAAAATGATTTTCTATGGCTCTTTCCATTGTGTCATTTATAAGAAAATCGGCATCTATTTTTGATTTAAAAGGAAAAGTTCAGGCATAAAAAAACCTCTGCTGTTGCAGAGGTTTAGCGTGTGCGGGTGAAGGGACTCGAACCCCCACGCCGTGAAGCACTAGATCCTAAATCTAGCGTGTCTACCAATTTCACCACACCCGCGTTAGGGAGGACAAATATAACTAAGTTTTCCTATTAATTTTCTACTTCTAAAAAAAATACATTGGTTAGATTTGTTATCATTGAATCAAGCTGTATGAAATCACTTTCAATCGACCAAAAACGTTACTTAGAGGAATGGATGGAATTTTTAAAAATCCCCTCCGTAAGTGCCGATCCCGCCTTTAAACAAGAAGTTGCCAAAGCCGCAGATTGGGTAAAACAAGCGCTGGATCACGTGGGATGTACCACTACAGAAATTATTCCTACCCCTGGACATCCAATTGTGTATGGCGAACAGCTTATTGATCCCAAACTCCCTACCGTTTTGGTTTACGGTCATTATGACGTTCAACCTCCAGATCCGTTAGAATTATGGGAAAGTCCTCCTTTTGAGCCTGTCATTAAATCAACCTCCTTACACCCTGAGGGAGCCGTTTTTGCCAGAGGTGCCTGCGACGATAAGGGACAAGTGTTTATGCATATCAAGGCCTTTGAAGTGATGAAAAAAGAGGGCTTGATCGGTTGTAATATCAAATTTATGATAGAGGGCGAGGAAGAAGTCGGTAGTGATCATCTGGAAGAATTTGTAAAAAACAATAAATCAAAATTAGCCTGTGATGTTATTTTGATTTCGGATACAGGCATGATTTCAAAGGAACAACCTTCTATATCTACTGGGCTTCGAGGGTTGAGTTATATGGAAGTTACCGTTACGGGACCCAATCGCGATTTGCATTCGGGTTTGTATGGCGGGGCGGTGGCCAACCCGATCAATGTGTTATGCGAAATGATAGCAAAGCTACATGACGATCAAAAACGTGTTTGTATTCCTGGATTTTACGATACCGTTGAAGAACTCTCAAAAACCGAACGAGAAGAAATGGCAAAAGCACCTTTTGAGATTTCTGAATTTAAGTCCTCCATAGGAATCAATGACGTTTCTGGTGAAGCGGGTTATTCCAACGAAGAACGCAGAACCATACGCCCTACTTTAGATGTAAACGGAATCTGGGGAGGGTACATTGGGGAAGGAGCTAAAACGGTCATCCCGAGTAAAGCACACGCCAAAATCTCCATGCGCTTAGTTCCTAATCAAGATTGGAATGAAATCAGCACCTTATTCTCAACCTATTTTCAATCCTTAGCTCCAGCAGGAGTAACGGTTGAAGTAGAAACCCACCATGGGGGCTATGCCTACGTGACTCCAACAGACAACCCCGCTTATAAGGCCGCACATCAAGCCTATCTCGACACCTTTGGCGTGGCTCCGTTGCCCAGTCGTGGAGGAGGAAGTATCCCAATTGTTCCAATGTTTGAAAATGAATTGGGGGTAAAATCCATCTTAATGGGGTTTGGTTTGGATACGGATGCCATTCATTCTCCCAACGAACATTTCGGACTCTTTAACTTTTTCAAAGGGATTGAAACCATTCCTAAATTTTACGAGCACTACCTCCGCCTTTGGAAGGAAACGAATTAGACTTTAAAAAGATTTGCTGCTAATCCGTCTGTTAAAAATTTTGCACTTTTAGCAATTTTTAAATGATCGCCATCCCAGTACAAGTCTTGAGTTTCTAGCTGTCGAGCTGCTTGGGCTTCAAGATACTTGGCATAAGTTGAACCGAAAGTTGATTCAACAAATTCCAGCGAAATTCCTTCGATCGTCCTTAAACCTGTCATTACATATTCGTTATAACGGTCTCTTACCGTAAGTTTTTCTTCCTCAGAGGGAAGCTTGCCATTTTCTATTGCTTTTAAATACAACAGATTGTTCGCTACATTCCACTTTCGAATAGAAACACCGTCGTAACTATGGGCCGCTGGACCGATGCCCACATAAGGTTTTCCATTCCAGTAATTTTGATTGTTAACGGAAAAGAATCCCGGTTTGCCAAAATTTGAAAACTCGTAATTGACATACCCCTTGTCTTCCATTTTTTGAATCATTAGCTGGTAGTGTTCATGTACCGCTTCTTCGGGAAGCAAGAGAACTTCCCCTTTTTTTACTTGATGATCCAA
>JALQVM010000008.1 GCA_023263685.1 Flavobacteriaceae bacterium
AATTTCAAGTTCATTATCCTCCATCATAGAGAGCATATCATAACTGTCAAAGTCTTCTAAATAATAATTTTCAATAAAATCATTTAGGGCTTGTTCTTTTTCAACCTCTACAGGTGCGGGCAATTCGTATAGGCCGACAAGAAGCAGTATGGCTGCAGCAGTTGCAACAAAACTCCATCGGGTCCGACTCCTTGATTTTCTCTTTAGAGTTGTAGCACTAGGAGCTAATTTTTCTGTCAAGCCCTGTTCTAAAGCCTCAAAATAATTTTCAGGAGTACTGAATGGGTTCAGTTTAGAGATTGAATCCTCTTGGTTGAAAAGTTGTTCTTCCAAATGGTCAAAATAGCCTTTGGGAACTTTGAAGGGATTATTTTGCTTAAAATCAGTCATTCAATTCAGTTTTAATTTTTTTTACAGCATGATGGTAAGAAGCTTTCAGGGCACCGATACTGGTGTCTAAAATTTCAGAAATTGATTCATACGTCATGTTGTCAAAATACTTCATATTAAAAACAATTCGCTGTTTTTCGGGTAAGCGGGCCACGAGCTTTTGGAGTTTTAGGGCTGCTTGATCGCCATCAAAATATGAATCTGCTGTTAACCCATCTGCCTTGGCCTCAATCCACTCGCAATTCTGAAGGCCCATTTTAGTGGCTTTGCTATTGATAAAATTCAATGCTTCATTGGTCGCGATTCGATACATCCAAGTGTAAAGTGAGCTGTTTTCTCTAAACGTATCGATGTTTAAATGGATCTTGATGAATGTATTTTGAACCACATCGTGTGCATCATCGTGATCAAGAACCAATTTTCGGATGTGCCAATACAACCGTTCCTTGTATTCTGAAACAAGTTTTTTAAACGCTTCTTCCTTGGTCAACGGGTCACGAAGGGCATTTACGAAAATGGACTGCTGTTTCAACAAATTAGTAGTTTTATTCTATAGACAAAAGATAGTTAAAATAGTTTAATCCATACGTTGCATTTGCACCCAGCTCTTGTATTCAGCACTTGTTTCGAGGAGACTTTGATGGGTTCCAGAGGCGACAATTCGCCCTTCTTTTAGGACCAAAATCAAGTCCGCCTTTTGTATCGTAGACAGGCGGTGCGCAATAACAAAAGACGTTCTGTTTTTCATCAGTGCTTCCAGCGCCAGCTGAACTTGTTGTTCTGCTTCCGTATCCAGCGCTGAGGTGGCTTCGTCAAGAATTAACAAATCCGGATTTTTTAGTAGGGCACGAGCGATGGTTAAGCGCTGTTTTTGACCCCCCGAAAGTTTGTTCCCTGAATCTCCGATGTGGGTATGATACCCCTCGGGTAATTCTTTGATGAATCCATCCGCATTGGAGGCTATGGCTGCTGCTTCAATTTCTTTATCCGTGGCGCTGGGGTTGCCCAATTTTAGATTGTTGTACACACTGTCGTTAAAAAGAATGGATTCTTGAGTAACCATCCCCAATTTTTGGTAAAGGCTCTCTTTTGTANGCTGATGGATCGGAATCCCATCAAGAGTAAGGCTCCCCTGATCGATATCATAAAACCGATTGAGCAAATAAGTTAAGGTGGTTTTTCCTCCCCCCGAAGGACCTACCAAAGCAACCATTTGCCCTTTTTTTACTTCAAAAGACACGTCCTTAAGTACTGGGGTTTTTCCGTAGCTAAAAGCCACTTTATCAAATACAATAGCTTCTGAAAAAGCAGTTAATTTTTGAGCATTTGGAGCGTCTTTGAGCGGGTCTTCAGTATGTAAAATCTCCAAAATTCGCTCAGCAGCCGCGTTTCCTTTTTGTATGCTGTAGCTGGCCTTGCTTATGGCTTTGGCTGGAGTGAGGATGTTGTATGCCAATCCCATGTAGACAATGAATTCTGTTCCCGAAATACTTCCTTCTACCAGCACCATGTTTCCCCCAAACCAAAGCAGCACACCAATGGCAACGATTCCTAAAAATTCGCTTGTGGGTCCTGCCAAGCTCGCACGGTGTAAAAGTTGGTTAGAAAAAGTGTAAAAGCGGGTGGTAGCAGCTTTGAATTTTTCAATAAAGTGGGTGCCTGCATCAAAAGTTTTAATGATTTTTTGACCGTTTACCGTTTCGTCAATCAGCGAAAGAAAATCGCCTTGTTCTCGCTGTATTTTATCCGATTGACTTTTTAACTTTTTACCGATACGAGAAATAATTAAGCCCGATATGGGTATAAAAAACAATACAAATAGGGTAAGCTTTACACTAAAAAAAAGCATGGCTGCTATTGAGAAAAGTATGGTCAAAGGTTCTCTCACAATTAATTCTAAAATGGACAAAAATGAGATTTGTAATTCCGTAACATCGCTGGTAATTTTAGCCATTAAATCTCCTTTCTTTTCTTCGCTAAAGTAGGAGATGGGTAGGCTGATGATTTTTAAATAAAGGGCATCGCGGAGGTCCTTGATGATGCCATTTCTGAGGTAGGTAATAAAGTATAAAGCGAGGTAATTGCAGATGTTTTTTAAAAAAAACAAACTCAAAACCAAACCGATAACTACAACTAACGTAGTTTCTGGATCTTCTTCAACCCGGGTTGCGATATAAAAGTTTAAACTGTCTCGCAGGTAATGGTGTAGGCTAAACAGTCCCTGGTATTGGGCAGGCTCAATTCGTTGTTCGGTTGTTTCGAAAAGTACATTGAGCATGGGAATTAAGGACACAAAAGACAAGGCACTAAAAAGGGCGTAGAGTGCATTAAATGCAATGTTTAAAAAAGCATAGGCTCTGTATTTCCAGCCAAATTGTAAAATGTTTTGAAACGAAGATTTCATGACGGCAAAAATAGAGAGCTCAGTTTATCCAATCGGGTTTCGAGTGTTTTTTCTTGCGCTTTCCAGCTTTGAGAGGGGTCAAATTTTTGATTGACACTAAAATAGTATTTGATTTTTGGTTCTGTGCCACTGGGTCTTAAAGCAATTTTTGTTCCATCTTCCAATTTAAAAATTAAGACATTTGAGGAAGTGTACTGAAGTTTTTGTGTCGTGTTCAACTTAAGGTTAAAGGAAGTAAGGTGAAGGTAATCTTCTAGGAGGAGTACTGGAATGCCACCAATGGTTTTGGGGGGAGACGTTCGAAAGCGTTCCATTTGCTGTGCAATAAAATCAAGCCCTTCTTTTCCTTTTTTGGTAATGGAAACCAGGCGTTCCTTATAGGCACCGTATTTTTTATAACATTCCAAGAGAAGTTCGAAAAAGCTACTCCCCTTATTTTTTGCTTCATTGGCAATTTCACAAGCCAAAAGACTTGCAGAGATGGCATCTTTGTCTCGAACAGAGGTTCCAACGAGGTAGCCAAAACTCTCTTCTCCGCCTCCGATAAAGTTAAGTTCAGGGAAGTCTTCTATCAGTTTGGCAATCCATTTAAAGCCGGTCAGTGTATTTTTATATTGAACTCCGTAGTGAGCGGCAATTTGTTCTATCAAGGGGGTAGATACCACGGTTGATGCAATAAAACAGTTGGGATTTAATTTTTTTTCAGCCGCCTTTTTTTGGAGTAAAAATTCCGTTAAGACCGTCATTATTTGATTTCCATTTAAATAATACCATTCGGAGTCGGTATCCTTAACCACCATACCCAAACGGTCAGCGTCTGGATCCGTGCCTAGTACGAGCTCAGCATTTTTTTTGTCTGCAAGTGCCACGGCCATTTTAAGTGCTTCTTGCTCCTCAGGGTTTGGAGATTGTACGGTGGGAAAGTCCCCGTTTGGCTCGATTTGTTCTTGAACCATCGAAAGTTTGGTGTATCCTGCGCCTTCCAACACTTGGGGTAAGGCGGTAATAGAGGTTCCATGGATAGGTGTAAAAACAATTTGCAGGGTTTTGTTTGTGCTCTTGTCAAACAAAGCTGTATTTAATACGTCTTTTTGGTAGGCAAGATCGATGGCTTCATCAAGGTATTCCAAAAGTGCTGGATTTCCCTCAAACTGAATGCAGTCGAAAGAAGTTTCCCGAATTTTTTGGCTAATGGCTTCATCGTCTGGAGGAACGAGCTGACCTCCGTCTTTTCCGTACACCTTATAACCATTGTATTCAGGGGGATTATGAGATGCAGTAAGAACAATACCACAGTGTGCTTTTAGATGCCGTACTGCAAAAGACAATTCTGGGGTGGGTCTTAAGTCACTAAAAAGACTGCATCGTATGCCATTCGCAGTAAAAATATCGGCGCATATTTTTGCTAGAGCTTTACTTTGGTGTCGGCAGTCGTAGGCAATTACAGTGCGGATTTCATCATTTGGGTAGCGATTTTTTAAAAAGGAGGCAAGTCCTTGGGTGTTTTTACCCAGGGTGTATTTATTGATGCGATTGGTACCCACCCCCATAATTCCTCGCATGCCTCCCGTACCAAATTCTAAGTCCTTGTAAAAAGCCTCCTCGGCTTCCTTAGGGTTTTTAGCGAGTTTTCTTACTTGCTCTTGAGTTTCGAGATCAAAGGGAGCGCCCAACCATTGTGCGATACGATTTTGCAAGGCCATGGCTTAGGTTGTTTCTTTGATGTGGTAGCGTTGTGTTAGTCTGGCATTTCTCAAGACCAATTCTCCCAAAAATCCTGCTATAAAAAATTGACTCCCCAAAAGCATTAGTGTCAAAGCGATATAAAACTCAGGTCGTTCTGTAATGAGGCGGGCATTGGTGTCAAAGTACAGTTTGTCTATACCCAGAAAGAGGGTAAATCCAAAACCAAACAACAGCATTACGGTTCCCCAAAGGCCAAAAAAGTGCATGGGTCTTTTGCCAAAACGATTGATAAACCACAACGTAATAAGATCTAAAAATCCTTTAAAAAAACGGTCGGCGCCAAATTTGGTTTGGCCGTATTGTCTGGCCTGATGTTGCACAACTTGTTCTCCAATTTTAAGAAATCCCTCTTGAGAAGCTAAAACTGGAATATAGCGGTGCATTTCACCGTAGACGTCAATATTTTTAACCACATCCGATCGGTAAACTTTGATTCCACAATTGAAATCATGGAGTTTGATTCCAGAAACCCCTCTCGCTGCCCAATTGAATAATTTAGAGGGTAAATTTTTAAAAAGAACAGAATCAAATCGTTTTTTCTTCCAACCGGAGATTAAATCTAGGTCCTCTGCTACAAGTTTTTGGATCATTTTGGGAAGTTCGTCTGGGGAATCTTGCAAATCAGCATCAAGGGTAGCGACAAATTCTTTTTTTGCCTCCTTGAATCCTGCATGGAGCGCCTGCGATTTTCCGTAATTTTTTGAAAAACGGATTCCTTTTACTTCTGCATGTTCGTTGGCTAATTCACAAATGGTATCCCAAGAGCCATCGGTACTTCCGTCATCGATAAATATAACTTCATAAGAAGTAGTACAACGAGCTAAGGCCCTACTGATCCACTGATAAAGCGGAACCAAAGATTCTTTTTCGTTGAGTAGGGGGATTACTACTGAAAGTTCAAAGCGATTGTGCATTTAACACAAAACTACAAAATTTGACTTATTCAGGTCGTGATTTCTTTACGATTAACCCACCGATCAGTGAAATAATAAACCCGATAAAAAGAGAGCCAATAATTTGAAAAGCAGAACGGATTAAAGGAGTAGAAAATTTTTCTTGCATGGAACGAATTCCATCCAATTGTTCTTGGGTCAATTCCGGATTGTCCATTCTCATCTTTTCAAGTTGAAAATCCAATGCCTTTTCCATCATTCCAGGATCCAAAACTTCCGTAAGCACAAAGGTGTAAACTACACCAATAAGACCTGCAAGTGCCGAAATTCCTAAACCAATTTTAAGTGTCTCTGAAAGACTCAGAAAACCTTCTTGCTGTTTTTTATGATCAATAAAGGCATAAAGCAATACCCCAATCATGATGACAATTCCCACAATTCCAGCCATCTGAGATTGTTGGTAATGCATGTCGAGAAAATAAAGCATAAGATTAAAGGCAATGGAAATTGCTGAGAGTATCAAACCATAAGTAATAATGGTAGTTTTTAAAGAAGGGGAAGTGTTTTCCATGGTTGTGAGTTTAAATTCATTTCTAAGATAAAAAAATATAAAGAGTTCGTGTTATTTTGAAAAATAAAATTAAATTTGCAGTCGATTTTAGCATTATGAAAGCAGAAATTCATCCAGAAAATTATCGTTTAGTGGCATTTAAAGACATGTCAAACGAAGATGTATTCATTACCAAATCAACAGTAAACGCAAAAGAAACTATTGAAGTTGACGGTGTGGAATACCCTCTAGTAAAATTAGAAATTTCAAGAACTTCGCATCCGTTCTATACAGGTAAATCCAAATTGGTAGATACTGCCGGTAGAATTGATAAGTTCAAAAACAAATACGCGAAGTTTAAAAAATAATACAGACGCCCAAAGTCTTGTTTTAAAGCCGTGTTTTACACGGCTTTTTTTATTCCTTAGATACGTTTTTAAGCACCAACAAGTTGATGGGATTTAGTTCCATTCCCTTCACCCCTTTTTGAACAAATCGAACCACTTCGTCATAATAGAGGGGAATTATTGGGTAGTGTTTCATGGCTAAGGCGTCCATGTCGCTATACGTTTGAATTCTAACACTATCCTTTGCAGTAATCATGGCATGTTGGTATAAAGAATCAAAGGTTTTATTTGTGTAATGCGTATAGTTTGGGCCGTTTGGCGAAAAGTTTTTGCTGTAAAACAAAGAAAGGTAGTTTTCCGCGTCGGGATAATCCGCAATCCAGCTGGCTCTAAATAGTTCCAATTTTCCTGATGATTTTGCTTGCCGCAGGGTGGCTGTGGGCATGACTTCTACATCTAAAGCAATCCCGATTTTTTGCATTTCACGTTGGAGGTATTCGCACAGGTCAAGATAATTGGCATCGGTAGTTAAAGTGAGTTTAGGGGTCGTTTTAGTTTCTTTTAGGTATTGATCGACCAATGTTCTGGCTCTTTCAGGATCGTAAAGAAACTCTTGTTCCGAACTACCCGGCATTCCTTTTGGAATAAACCCCTTTTTGGCAGGATAACCAATATTGTTCCTTAAATATGCGATCATCAATTTTCGGTCAAAACCAATGTTGAGAGCTTCTCTGATTTTAGGAGATTGAATAGCGGGGTTGCTGTGGTCAAGGAAAATACCAATGTACTCTGTATTGAGGTAAGGTCCGTTGAGAAGTTCTAAGCGGTCCGTATACCGGGGTTGAAGCTCTCCGGTGGGGGTTAAAAGTTCGTCTTTGTAAGAGCTGTCAAGAGAATTTATAAAATCCAATTTACCCTGTAAAAACAGCATGAATTCACTTTGAATGTCTGGAATAAATTGAATTGCAATAGATTCTAAATAGGGTAGGGAATTCCCTTGGGCATCTTTTTCGAAGTAGCGCGTGTTTTTTCGCAACACCAGTTTGATGTTCTCTTCCCAGCGTTTGAAATAAAAAGGACCGGTTCCAATTGGGTGAGAGCGAAAGCGATTTCCATAATGATCGACTACTTCTTTTGGAACCACTGTGCAATAGCGCATTGTAAGTAATCCTAAAAAGCCCGGGAAGGGATTTTTAAGCTGTATTTGTAAGGTTTGGTCATCAATTGCGGAATAGGACGCCACTTGCTGCATTACCCAACTCCCTGGGGAAGCAACTTTGGGATCGGTAAGCCGGTTAAAACTATAGACGAAATCAGCTGCGTTTACCGTCCGTGTGCTTGATTTACCAAAAAGGGGAGAGGGGTGAAAATATACATCGTCTCGAAGCTTAAACGTATAGGTCATTCTGTCTTCACTGATTGTCCAACTGCTCGCAATCTCGGGTTGGATTTTCAATTCCGTATCCAATTGAACAAGCCCATTAAAAAGCTGGTTGATGGGCCATATGTTTTGTGGGTTTCTCGCAAAGGCGGGGTCTAGCGAGGTGACATTTCTATATTCGTTGTACCGAAAAATACGGTTGGAATCAAAATCAGAATCCTCAGTACAGGCATTCAAAAAGAGGAGGAGTATACAGAGCATACCCACAGGAGCTAGGAACCTTTTACACATCAATATTATTGTTGATATATTTGCCCTAAAATTACGTTTTTAAAAACAGCTATGGAAAAAACTTTACTTCCTCCTCTTCATCCGAAAACCGATTCCGTACGAGTTGCTTTTCACACCCTGGGATGTAAACTTAATTTTTCCGAAACGGCGACCATCGCACGAACTGTTGAAAGCGAAAATTACCACAGAGTTTCCTTTGACGAATTTGCAGAGGTCTATGTGATCAATACCTGCTCGGTGACAGAAAATGCAGACAAACGCGTAAAAGGATTGGTCAAAAAAGTAGTCAAACAAAATCCAAAGGCATTTGTTGTAGCTATAGGGTGTTATGCTCAATTGCAACCCGAAGCAATTACCTCTTTAGAGGGGGTAGATTTGGTTTTGGGGGCTTCAGAAAAATTTAAACTCAACGAATATATCCAAGACTTGACTAAAATCCCGGAAGGGAAAGTGCACTCTTGTGAGATAGATTCGGTAGATTTTTACGAAAGCAGCTATTCTATAAGTGATCGAACGCGAGCTTTTTTAAAAGTGCAAGACGGTTGTGATTATAAATGTACCTATTGTACCATTCCTAGAGCACGTGGAGTGTCCCGAAGCGATACCCTTGAAAATGTAATTGTTAAAGCCTACCGTATTGCAGATACAGGGATAAAGGAAATAGTTTTGACGGGAGTCAATATTGGAGACTATGGTAAAGGGGAGCATGGTGATAAAAAACACAAGCATACTTTTTTAGAACTGATTAAGGCTTTAGATATAGTTTCGCCCATTAATCGGATACGTATTTCTTCTATTGAACCCAACCTTCTTAGTTTAGAAATGATTTCATTCGTATCTCAAAGCAAGAGGTTTGTACCCCATTTTCATATTCCTCTTCAAAGCGGTAGTGATCGTATTTTAAAAAGCATGAAAAGAAGGTACCTTACCCCTCTTTATAAAGAACGCGTAGCGTGGATCAAAAAGGAAATGCCAGATGCCTGTATAGGGGTTGATGTGATCGTTGGCTATCCGGGAGAGACCGAGGAGGATTTTTTAGAAACCTATCACTTTTTAAATGAATTAGCAGTTTCGTATTTACACGTTTTTACCTATTCCGAACGCCCGAATACAGAAGCTATGGAGTTGAAGGGTGCCGTGCCCTCTACTGTAAGAGCAAAGCGAAGTAAAATGTTAAGAGCCCTTTCTGTCAAAAAGCGCAGAGCGTTTTATGAATCTCAATTAGGGAAAACGGTTGAGGTGCTTTTTGAAGGAGAAAATAAGAAAGGATACATCACCGGATTTTCTGAAAACTATGTAAAAGTAAGGGCACCTTGGAATCCGGATTGGGTCAATACGACCAAGAAAGTTGTCCTCGATAACCTAGATGAGGAAGGAATCGTAAGATTTCGGTAAACAGATTAAAGCTTGATGCCTACAGGAAGCAGTTCTTTGTAACGGCGATTTTTTCTGACAAAGCCTGCAATTTTAGGAGAGGTAGGAACAACACGAAGATTTTTATCTTCAATAAATTCAAGAACTTTTACGATAAAAGCTTCTTCAAATTTTTGGGTTTGGATGGATTCAGGAATCGAAAGTTTAGTTAAAAAAATCTTTCTTTCTTGTTCTGAATATTCAATTCTTGCGAGTTGGTTGTCGATTTGGACTTCAAATTGTCTTAAAAATTCATTGTTTACTAGATTCAATTCATTCATAACCCGGGTTTTGAAGTAATGTTTTAGTTTTGTGTTATCTGAAATTTAAAAGGGGATACAAAAATACAAAAAATTGTTAAAAGCTTCATCTAAATCAACCTCAAAAACAAAACCCTTGCATCTCTATTGTATGCCGGGCATGGCAGCTAGTCCTAAAATATTTGAATACATTGACCTGCCCGCCTCTATTGAGGTTCATTTGTTGAGTTGGATACAACCCTATGAAGATGAACCTTTAAGAGACTATGCATTAAGAATGTGTAAGCGGGTAAAACACAAAAATCCTATACTGCTTGGGGTTTCTTTTGGTGGTGTATTGGTGCAAGAAATGGCCCAACACATGGAGGTGGAAAAAATAATCCTAGTGTCCAGCATAAAGAATAACAACGAATTGCCCCTTCCGATGAAAATGGCAAAAAAAACAAATGCCCACAAATTACTTCCCACGCAATGGATCAACAGTCTGGATGCCCTTGCCTTATTTGCCTTTGGAAAAGGAATTCAGAAAAGATTGGAGTTGTATCAAAAGTACCTTTCAGAGCGCAACCCATTGTATCTCAGTTGGGCAATTGACGCTTTGGTTCATTGGGATCAAGTGCAAACTCTGGAAAAAGTCATCCATATACACGGACTTCGAGATACCGTTTTTCCGATAAAAAAATTAAGCGAACCCCTACACAAGATAGATGCAGGACATGCGGCAATCATTACCAATGCAAAGTGGTTTAATACGCATTTGCCCAAATTGCTGTTTGAGGCGGTTTAAAATAAATCAATTATTTTAGTAACAGCTTAACATCCAGTAAACGCTATTTTAACTACTATGAAATTTAATAAACTACTATTTTTATTTGTGATGGGCGGAACCCTCATTTTGGGTTTTTCGGCTTTTGACCTAACGCATTTTACGGCATTCAACTCCCACGGAGAAGAAAGTTATAAAGTGTATGCTTTAAAACTGCCTTCAAGTCTTGATTTTTCAGGAGAAGCTGTACCGCTGGATCAGCCCGATATCAGAGAACGATTGGACAAAGAGTTGCTGGTCAATACCTATTGGCAATCCAATATGATGCTTTTACTTAAGCGAGCGAATAAATACTTTCCAACCCTTGAGCATATCCTGGAAGAAGAAGGGGTGCCCGATGATTTTAAATATTTAGCCGTTATTGAAAGTGCACTGGAAAATGTACGCTCACCCAAGGGAGCGAAAGGATTTTGGCAGATCATGCCTGGAACCGCCAAAGAATATGGTTTAGAAGTGAATTCCAATGTAGATGAAAGGTACCATATTGAAAAAGCAACCCGTGTAGCCTGTGCGTATCTAAAAAAAGCCAAGGATCGTTTGGGGTCCTGGACCTTGGCAGCAGCTTCCTATAACAGGGGCATGTACGGCACCGACCGTTTGTTAAGCAAACAGATATCGGATAATTATTACGATTTATTATTGAATTCGGAAACGAGTCGGTATGTTTTTCGCATACTAGCGGTCAAAGAAATCATGTCCAATCCAAGAGCCTACGGGTTTGTTTTTGATACGGAAGATCTTTACCAACCCATACCCGTTCGGAAAATAGGCCTGGATACCGCCATCAGTAATATTGCACAATTTGCTAAAGACCAGTCCATCAATTACAAGATTTTAAAAATTCACAACCCATGGTTGATTCAGAACCATTTGAACAATAAGTCTAGAAAGTATTACGAAATCTCAATCCCTGAAACAGGCAGCTACTAGATTTTTTTCATTTGTTGCTGAATCATCTTCATTTGCCCGGTCAGCATCCCGTGTTTGTCTAGTTTTTTCGCTTCTGTTAGCAATTGTTGAGCTTCGCGTTTTCTTCTTTTTTGAAGGTAAATGCCCGCCAAACTCATTTTCGCCATTGCCAAGTCGTGATTCATGGAGAGCCCCAGTTTCAAGGCTGTTTTAAAATGCTTTTCAGCCTGAGTTAGGTTTTTTTGTGATTGAATAATTCCCATTAAATAATAGTAGTAGCCTTGTTGTTTTCGGACTAAATTTCTTTGAATGTTGGGGATGCGATTCAACCATTTTTCTGTTCCTTCAAAATCCTGCTTTCTCAATCTTAAAAACGATAAAAAGATGATTTCATTTTTAAAATAAAGCAATACAAACATCCCCGACAGGAGAACAAACAGTATTCCATTACCGATATAGTCGTCGATAAATTGATAAATACCATAGCCTAACGAAAGGATTGCAAGTATGAGTTTGATGATTTTTGGAAACATGTTTTAAATTTTCAACAAAGGTAAAAAAAATCAATACGGAAATGTTTATTCTCATGTTTGTTAGACTAAAAAGTTGTTGTATATTTGCCCGACTCAAAAAGGAATACTATTTCAGTCTCGAAATTATGAAAAGAACATTTCAACCCTCAAGAAGAAAAAGAAGAAATAAGCACGGCTTTCGTGAACGCATGGCTTCAGCTAACGGCCGTAAAGTCTTGGCTGCCAGAAGAGCCAAAGGCAGAAAGAAATTATCTGTTTCATCTGAACCGCGTCACAAAAAATGATTGCATATATACCCAATTTTAGAGGTGTTACTTTTTTGAAAGTAGCACCTTTTTTTTATCTTGAAAACGCTATTTTATTTGATTTATGCCGAAAGTAAACTCCATTAAAAGTGTATTAGTAATTGGTTCCGGTCCTATAGTGATTGGACAAGCATGTGAATTTGATTATTCTGGATCTCAATCCTTACGATCGTTAAGAGAAGATGGAATTGAAACCATACTGATTAATTCGAACCCTGCAACCATCATGACGGATCCTTCCATGGCAGATTATGTGTATTTGCTTCCACTTACAACCAAGTCCATCGTTCAGATATTAAAAGAACATCCACAAATCGATGCGGTGCTTCCGACCATGGGGGGCCAAACGGCCCTCAACTTGTGTATCGAAATTGACGAAAAAGGCATTTGGGAGGATTTCGGGGTCAAACTTATTGGGGTTAATATTGATGCGATAAACATTACCGAGGATCGAGAAAAATTCCGAAATCTCATGGAAAAAATTGAGGTTCCCATGGCGCCTCAAGCCACGGCAAACTCCTTTTTAAGAGGAAAAGAGATCGCTCAAGAATTCGGGTTTCCGCTCTGTATACGTGCTTCTTATACCCTTGGGGGGGCAGGGGCTGCTATTGTTTATGACGAAAAAGATTTTGATGAGTTGCTGAGACGAGGACTTGAAATTTCACCCATCCATGAAGTCATGATTGACAAGGCGATGATGGGATGGAAAGAATTTGAGTTAGAACTCCTACGGGACAATAATGACAATGTGGTCATCATCTGTTCTATTGAGAATATGGATCCCATGGGAATTCATACGGGAGATTCGATTACCGTTGCACCCGCCATGACCTTATCGGACACGACCTTCCAAAAAATGCGTGATATGGCCATCAAGATGATGCGCAGCATTGGGGATTTCGCTGGGGGATGTAATGTTCAATTTGCGGTGAGTCCCGATGAAAAAGAGGAAATTATTGCCATTGAAATCAACCCTCGTGTGTCACGTTCTTCTGCATTGGCGAGTAAAGCCACCGGCTACCCAATTGCAAAAATCGCTACTAAATTAGCCATAGGCTATCACCTGGATGAGTTGGACAATCAAATCACTAAATCTACCTCTGCCTTATTTGAGCCCACACTTGATTATGTGATTGTAAAAATTCCACGTTGGAACTTTGATAAATTTGAAGGCTCTGACCGCACGCTGGGATTACAAATGAAGGCTGTGGGAGAAGTAATGGGTATTGGCCGTTCGTTTCAGGAAGCCTTGCACAAAGCGACACAGTCGCTAGAGGTCAAACGAAATGGATTGGGCGCGGATGGTAAAGGAATCAAAGATTACGATCAAATCATTGAAAAGCTAACGCATGCAAGTTGGGATCGGGTATTTGTGATTTACGATGCCATTCAAATGGGAATTCCACTAAAACGCATTCATGACATTACCAAAATTGACATGTGGTTCCTCAGACAATATGAAGAATTGCATTTATTGGAAAAAGAAATCTCAAACTTTAACATCAATTCGATCGATCAAGCCTTGCTCTTAGAGGCAAAACAAAAAGGCTTTGCGGACCGACAAGTAGCCCATATGCTAAAGTGTTTGGAGAGTGAGGTGTACAACAAAAGAACCGAATTGGGAATTCAACGGGTGTACAAACTAGTGGATACCTGCGCAGCCGAATTCCAAGCTCAAACGCCCTATTATTATTCCACTTTTGAAGCTCAAATTCAGAAGAAAGGGGGAGAAGCCTATTCAGACAACGAAAGTAAAGTGACCGATCGAAAAAAGATTGTAGTACTCGGTTCTGGTCCCAACCGAATTGGGCAAGGAATTGAATTTGATTACTGCTGTGTTCACGGGGTGTTGGCAGCAAGCGAATGTGATTATGAAACCATCATGATCAATTGCAACCCGGAGACCGTTTCTACAGACTTTGATGTAGCAGATAAACTCTATTTTGAACCGGTATTTTGGGAACATATTTTTGACATCATTCAGCATGAAAAACCGGAAGGTGTAATAGTCCAACTCGGGGGGCAAACAGCTTTAAAATTAGCCGAAAAGTTAGACCGTTACGGTATAAAAATTATTGGAACCAGTTTTCAGTCGTTGGATTTGGCCGAAGATCGAGGAAGTTTTTCTACGCTTTTAAAAGAGAACGACATTCCTTACCCTGAATTTGGAGTAGCTCAAACGGCAGAGGAGGCACTTGAGTTGGCAGACGAGCTCGATTTTCCCATTTTAGTTCGACCGTCTTATGTATTGGGAGGGCAAGGAATGAAAATCGTAATTAATAAAGAAGACTTGGAAGCCCACGTCGTTGATTTACTTCAAAAAATACCGAATAATAAATTGCTTTTAGACCATTATTTGGATGGTGCTATAGAGTGTGAGGCAGATGCCATATGTGATGGTGAGGATGTCTATATAATTGGGATAATGGAGCATATTGAGCCTTGCGGGATTCACTCTGGAGACTCCAATGCTACCCTGCCAGCCTACAATCTGGGGCAGTTTGTACTCCAACAAATTCAAGACCATACTAAAAAGATAGCCCTCGCACTGAATACCGTAGGTCTAATTAACATTCAATACGCTGTGAAAGACGATAAGGTTTTTGTCATAGAAGCAAATCCACGTGCCTCTAGAACGGTCCCTTTTATTGCAAAAGCCTACAATGAACCTTACGTCAATTACGCGACTAAGGTGATGCTCGGGGAGAACAAAGTAAAAGATTTTACGTTCAACCCCCAGCTGGAAGGATACGCCATAAAACAACCGGTATTTTCTTTTAATAAATTCCCAAATGTGAACAAACAGTTGGGTCCTGAAATGAAAAGTACGGGAGAAAGCATACTGTTTATTGAAGATTTAAAAGACGATGCTTTTTACGATTTGCACGCAAGGCGTAAAATGTATTTGACCAAGTAAGAGATTTTCTTTAGTTTTACATCAAACAAGGGATGCATATGCAAAGGATAGAAATGAAAGCTGTTTTTGGATTGATACTAATTGCAATACTCACGCGATTGTTACCCCATCCTCCTAATTTTGCTCCCATTACAAGCATTGCTCTTTTTTCGGGTTTCCATTTCGCAAATAAGCGCTTGGCATTGTTTGTCCCTTTAATTGCGATGTTTATCTCTGATCTTTTTATAGGGGTTCACAGTTTAATGCCCGTAATTTATCTTTCCTTTTTACTGATTTCCATTTTGAGTTTTTACATGAAATCGCTTTCAATTTCCAATGTGGTTTTAGCATCAACCCTCTTTTTTGTTATGAGTAACTTAGGGGTCTGGTATTTCTATTATCCTCTTACCTGGGCGGGATTAACCTCCTGTTTTGTTTTGGCAATTCCGTTTTTTGTCAACGCATTGGCAGGGGACCTTTTTTATACGAGTGTTCTACAATTTTCATTTAAAAAGGTGAAAACCTACGCTTTAAATGCGTAATTAATTTTAACTTTGATTTAAAGGTTCTTATTAGTTTAAGACGAAGAGGGAATTTGGTGAAAATCCAAAGCTGTACCCGCAACTGTATGCTGCATCCTTAGGGATGGTTAATTCAATCTATAGCCACTGTCAATCAATTGATGGGAAGGTGAATTAGAAAAGCAAGTCAGGAGACCTGCCTTTAGGGTTTAATGTTTTCGATCTCGGGAATAAGATCAAGAAAACACATTTTAAATTGAATGAATTTTGACATTTTAAAGGGTGCTACCCTGCTTTTTTGTGTAAGTAGCCTGGGGCTTTTTGCACAAAACACTGACATTGATTCGCTCACAGTGAAAACTACCCAATTGGAAGAAATAGTGCTGAGCGATTCTAAATTTCCACTCAAACGCTCCCAGTCTGGAAAACCCATAATAAAAATCAATGCAGACGAAATTTCCAAATTTCAAGGTTTAGGATTGAGTGAATTGATCCGTCAATATGCAGGAGTTGAAATTATTGGCAGTCAATCCTACGCAGGACAAAATAAAACCCTTTCACTTAGAGGAGGAAGAAACCGACAAGTCCTGGTGTTGATCGATGGGATTCGAGTAACAGATCCGTCTAGAATTGACAATGATTTTAATTTAAATTTTTTGAGCCTAGACCAGATCGAGTCCATTGAAATTATGAAAGGAGCGTCCAGTACACTTTATGGAAGTTCTGCAGCAACCGGGGTTGTACAAATCCAAACCAAAAAAGCAGCAGTAGGATTCAGTGCTCAACTGCAATCCAGTGTAGGTTCTGATCAAGATCAAGACAGTTCCTTTGATTTAGCCCTCTTTAAAAATAGTTTGGATTTGAGTTATGGAGGAGAAAAATTAAGTGCAAAAGCGTATGCCTTTAGTCATGAAACCAATGGGATGAGTGCGGTGATTGGACCTGAGCGAGATCCTTTTTCACATTTCAATCTGGGGACTAGCCTACAGTTTAAACCCAACGATCAGTTTACTATTAGATCTGGCTATGATCGCTCTGTAATCCATTCCGATTACGATAACAGTTTTCCTTTAGAGGATGCAAATTTCAAACTTTCCACGCGTATGGATCGAATCCATCTAAGCCCATCCTTTACCTATACCAATGGAGGGGTAAATTTAAATTTTGGATATCAAAAAGTAGCTCGTGATTTTCAAAGTAATTATCCTTTTCAAACCGAAGGAGAGCATACCCAAATTGAGCTAAACAATCGGTATGTACTAGGTTCTAAGTTGTATGCCCTAGTCGGTTCCTTGTATCAAAAACAAAAAGCAGCCTACGAAGGCGGGCAAGAAATGAGTCAAACGGATTTTTTTGGAAATGTAGTTGCTGTATTTTCAGAACAATTTAGAGTAAATTTTGGAGGACGATTGAATAGCCACAGCAGTTATGGGAATAAGTTTACCTATAGTATTAATCCCTCGGTACAGCTGGTGGACAATGACACGCATTCCCTTAAATTATTAACGGCCCTCAGTACGGCTTTTATCGCTCCAAGTCTTTACCAATTATACGACCCCTATTCAGGGAATGAAAACCTAAAACCTGAAGAAAACACTTCTTTTGAAACGGGAGTTGAATATAAAAAAACCGATTGGAAGCTAAGCGCTACCTATTTTTATAGAAATGAAAATCCTTCATTGATTTATGATTTGAGTACGTATCGCTATGAAAATGCGCAGCAAAATGCAACCTATTACGGTATGGAATTTCAATTCCTAGGGTTGTTGTCGGACCA
The DNA here is from genome assembly GCA_023263685.1 of Flavobacteriaceae bacterium. Lineage (GTDB taxonomy): Bacteria > Bacteroidota > Bacteroidia > Flavobacteriales > Flavobacteriaceae > MS024-2A. The sequence continues at coordinate 17,443 of JALQVM010000008.1, forward strand.
CTTTCAGTGGAATCAACAAGCGACTTTTACCGCTTCAAAAGAGGGTGATTTAAGGTATTTGCCTAAATTTTCTTCTCAAACAGCTTTAAGCTATTCACTCAACCCAAAACGACAAATAAGTTTGCGTTTACAAGCCATAGGCAAGCGATTTGGTTTAAACAATGCTACTGTGTTAAACGGGTATGCCCTTTTTCATTTGAGTTATAAAAATGAATTAAAAAACCTTCCGCTTACTTATTCTATACATGCCACCAATATCTTCAATGCCAGATATGTAGAGATTGAACAATACAGCAGTAGAGGTCGTAATGTTATAGTCGCCTTAAATTACCGCTTTCCTTGAGAAGAACCCAGGGTCACATCCAGATGCATTCCTTTGATTCTAGAAAGAAGCGGGTCGTTGATGAGTAATGCCCTTGGATGCGTAGGTTTTTTTAAGGTCCGTTTTCCGGTACCGTTTAAAGCATTTAGGGCAGTTGCGAGGAGGGGTTCTTCCGCATCTCCCAAAATTCCTAGTGCTCTGATGTCTTCGTCTAGTGCAATATTAGGCTCCAAACCGTCGGTATAGTCTGCAAAATCATTTTTATTGGCAATCTTTAGCACTATGGGTTGCATGGCATATTTATGGTCTGGATTTTTGGTGTCGTTATTGTCGATATAATCGTATAAAGTAATGGATCCAACATTTTTTCCTACGGTTTGTTCTCCAACTTGAATTACTTCTATATAGGGCGCTAAGCCATTAATTAACAATTCACTAGCGGAGGCGGATTCTGAGGTAGTAATGATGGCGATTCTTTCCAGGTTCAATGAATTGATGGCTTCCTCATTTTCATCGAGTGCATCGACAAACCGATCGATAAAATAGTCCGAACCGTATCGGTCGGTTATAAAGGTTTCCAGTTTGCTGTTCCATTGTTGTTTAGAAAAAACTTCCCCATTAAATTGTCCCGTGATCATACTTGCCAATTCAATGCAGTTTTGAACGGAACCCCCTCCATTGTATCTTAAATCCAATACGAGTTCGGTAATGCCCTGGGATTTAAGTTCTCCAAACAGTTGATTGAGTTCGGGGCTTTTTTCTCCCACAAATTGATTGTACATGATATAGCCCACCTTACCCGCAGCAGTTTCGAGTATTTTGCTGAGCTGGATGGGATTGGTTTCAAAATTTTCCTCTTTGGTTAATTCTACATTTATGCCGTTACCGACCAAAGCCCCTTCTTCCGCAGTTGCCATATTCAGAGTGTAGGTTAATTCATCGCCAAAAAGTAAATCGGCATAGTTACTGCGGGTAAGAGTGGTGCCGTTTACTCCTGTAAAAAAATCCCCTCTTTGAATGTTTTTGCCGTCTGCATCAGAGCCTTCTAAAATATATTTTACATAGCCGACCACCTCATCACAGCCACTGCAAGCTAGGGTTAATCCAAATTCCACTCCGTTGGTGGCGTAGATCCCTTGCAATAAATTTTCCAACTCTTCATAATCCTCTTGGATCCAGCTAAACCGATCATCTTCATGGAGTAAACTTTCAAAAAAATCCACGGGGTCTGCATTTTCATTGATAAATTGGGCGTAAGCTTTATCATCAGAAATTTTGGAGTCTGCAAGATCTGGCACTTCCTCCTGCCAATAGTAATACTGGTTTAAGCCTTCCCATACAAAATCACTTATTTGCAGGTCCCCTTCTAAGCTGATAGCCGTATCATCGGTGTCTAAATTAGTTGTTTCAGCGGAAGGTGTTTCATCTGTAAGGGCTTCCTTTTTACAAGAGGTACTTATAAGAATTAAGCCTATTAGTAAAAGGAACAATTTGTTAGGTAAGAAGTGTAGCATCTTTTCAATTATTTTTACCAAATTTAGAGAAATCGGTTGAGTTAAAAATCAGTTTTAACTTTTTCTGTAACATATAGCTCGTACATTCGTCTAAAGAAAAACAAACCAAAAGTAGTGCAATTGACAGCGGACAATTCCTTTTTTAATCAGATCGAAGAAATTAGAAATAAAATCTTTCGAATTACCAAGCGTATCCTCGTTTCACAAGAGGAAGCTGAGGATGCCACCCAAGAAGTAATTGTAAAACTTTGGCAGATGGAGGAGTCCAAACGCAATGGAGTCAAGAGTTTGGAGGCCTATTCGGTCACTTTGGCCAAGAACTATAGTTTGGACCGATTAAAATCTAAACAAGCGCAAAACCTCTCGTTAGACGAACGCTTTAATGGCTCGTATTCCGATACATTAAATCAAAAAATTGAACAGCGCGATGCTTTAGATTGGGTGGGTAAGCTTATCGATCAGTTGCCAGAAAAAGAACGGACCATCATTCAGCTACGAGAAATAGAACAATACGATTTCGATGAAATAGCTTCTATTTTAGATTTGCCTGAAGGAACCGTTCGGGTTTATCTTTCGAGAATTCGAAAAAAATTAAGACAACAGTTTTTAGACATTCAAAATCATGGAATTTAAAACAATTGAAAAATTAGTAGCCAAGTATTTGGAAGGGGAGACCAGCTTAGAAGAAGAGGCCGTTTTAAAAGCCTATTTTACTAAAGAGCAAGAGCTTCCAGCGGAATGGGTTCCTTTTCGTCAATTTTTCACCTATTGTGATGAAGCTCGAAAGGAAACTTTTCCTCAAAAAAGCATTAAAGCAACGCCGTCTTTCAAGCCTTGGATGCTCGTTGCCGCTAGTATTGCGTTAGTCCTTACGCTCCAGCTCAGCGGTGTTTTTGAAACACAGCCTTCCCCTTTTGAAGTACAGCAAGCGGAAATGGCCTTTCAACAATTTCAATTACAAATGAAAACCGTTTCCAGTCATTTGAATAAAGGAGCTGAAAAAGTTGCCTATTTAGATTACTGGAACGATACAACACAAAAATTATTAAAATAAACCGTTATGAAAAAAAATCTGATTTTACTTACCGCCTTTATCGCCTCTTTTTGGGTTTCTGGGCAAACTATTTTCGAGCGTTATGCTAACAATGACGAAGTTACTTTGGTCTCTATTAGTCCAAAAATGTTTAAAATGCTCGGTCAAATGAGTTTGAGTTTAGACGACCCTGAGGCTCAAGAATACTTAGACATGGTCACAAGCATCAACAATTTCAAAGTCTTAATATCGAGTAACCAGTCCATAAGTGGTGAGATGTTAGCTTGGGTAAATCAACAGGTTTCAAAGCAAGATTTGGATGAGTTGTTGAGCATCAAAGATCCAGAAGCAGACGTCACTTTTTATGTAAAAGAAGGAAAAAGTGAAGATTATGTAGAGCAGCTGCTGATGTATGTAAATGAGCGTGTTGGCTCTGGTAGTACTAATCTGAATATAAACGGAAGGGAAATCAAAGCGGTACTCATGCTATTGGAAGGCGATATCGATCTGAATAAGATTTCAAAATTGACCGATCAAATGGATTTACCCGGAGGAAATCAGCTGAAAAAAGCACAACAGAAAAAGTCTTTATAAATGAAAAAGAAAGCCCTTTATTTTTTGACTTTGCTCACAGGAATTGTATTCTTTTCCTGTGAGTCCAGTCCGAGCCTGCAGCAGTACTTTGTTGAAAAAATGGACGATTCTTCCTTTCTCATCGTCAACCTGCCCATCAATTTAGACAGTTTATTTACTAAAGAGATTACCCCAAAAGAACGGGAAGCGATCGCTAGTGTGGGTAAATTGAATCTTTTGTTTTACAAAAAAGATGCAAACGATACGGCGCAATACAGCTCAGAAGTAGCTCGTGTTCAGCACATCCTTTCCGACAAACGATATCAACACTTGATGGATTTTAAGGCTTTTGATAAAGCCCAAGGGAATTTTTTATTTGAAGGGCAAACCGATCGTATTGAAGAAGGAATTGTATTTGTGCGTTCTGACGCGTTGGGATTCGGAGTCTTACGTATTCTAGGAGATCAAATCAACCCTGCTTCGTTGTTGAGTTTAAGCAAAAAACTCGATGCCGATCAAGTGGAAAACCAACTAAAAAATTCGGTCGGTGTACTAAATGACTTTATAGAAGCCAAATAAGAATACCCTAAATACCCGTATAGTTGAACGGGGTTATTGTTTTTAATTTCGTTTTTACGGAGTCTGCTACATCGAGGTTCTCCACAAATTGATGAATTGCCTCACGGTTGATAGTAGCATTGGTTCGGGTTAATTCTTTCAGAGCCTCGTAGGGATTTGGAAACCCTTCTTTTCTCAAGATGGTTTGAATGGCTTCTGCTACCACCGCCCAGTTGGCGTTGAGGTCATCTTCTATTTTAGTGGTATTCACTACTAATTTTTTCAATCCTTTGAGTGTCGATTGTAAACCAATTTGGGTATGTCCAAAAGGAACTCCAATGTTTCTCAAAACCGTACTGTCAGTTAAATCTCGCTGGAGTCTTGATATGGGTAATTTAGTTGCTAAAAATTCAAAAATTGCATTCGCCATACCCAAATTTCCTTCCGAGTTTTCAAAGTCAATGGGGTTTACCTTATGAGGCATGGCAGACGATCCAACCTCATTCGCATTTATTTTTTGTTTAAAATAATCCATCGAAATGTACTGCCATAAATCCCGATTCAGATCGATTAAAATGGTGTTGATTCGTTTGATGTTGTCGCAAAGGGCTGCAAACGAATCGTAATGTTCAATCTGGGTGGTTGGAAAGGAATAATTCAGTCCTAGCTTTTGCTCGACAAATTCCGTTCCAAAGGCTTTCCAGTCCGTTTCTGGATAGGCAATTTGATGGGCATTAAAATTGCCTGTTGCACCCGAAAACTTAGCTCCAAAAGGGAGCTGTTGTAGCATCGCTTTTTGATTTTTTATCCGTTGCACAAAAACAGCAATCTCTTTACCTAAGCGCGTTGGAGAAGCGGGTTGCCCATGAGTTCGGGCTAACAAAGCAATGTCTTTGTATTCTTCTACCATGAGTTCCAGAGTTTCTATCACGGTATTTAGCTCAGGGAGGTAGACCTGTTCTACGGCATTTTTTACCGAAAGAGGGATAGCAGTGTTGTTGATGTCTTGAGAGGTGAGGCCAAAATGAATAAATTCTTTGTACGCTTGAAGCTCCAGTTTGTCGAATTCATTTTTAATAAAATATTCAACTGCTTTCACGTCGTGGTTGGTCGTGTTTTCTATGGATTTAATTTCCAAGGCATCATCGGATGAGAAATGCAAATAAATACTTCTTAATTCTTCGAATAGTGAGGGGTTGAAGTCGGCTAATTGGGGGAGGGGCAGCTCACAGAGCGCAATAAAATATTCAATTTCTACCTGTACTCTGTATTTTATTAGAGCCTCTTCAGAGAAGTAAGGAGCAAGTGATTTTGTCTTGGATCGATAACGGCCGTCTATGGGTGAAATTGCATTTAATGCGGTGAGCAACATCTTTGTTTTATTTGAAAGCACAAAGATACGTTGAAATTCAGAGTGAAGGAAATCAATCCTTAAAAACCGTTCGAATTACTGGAAAAACCCCTTTGGGGAAAGTTCTTCTAGAATGGAGAAGCAGCTCTTCGAGTTCGGTTTTTAACCCGGGAATTGCTTCGGTAAAAAGGGCTAAAACACGGATTGAAAAGCTCAGAGGTGCTGTCTTGTGTTCTGTAATTACCCAGTCTAAAAAGAGGGAAGTGAGTTGTTTAATTTCTTGCTTTGGTAAGTGTTGGTATCGGTTTTTATCCTTTAAATAAAGCCAGATAATTTTACTGTGTACCCGACGCATACTACGGTTAGTGAGGGCTTTAACTTTCGATAGCAATCTGGGCCAATAAAACGTCAATCGTTCGATGTCTTCCAGTATAAAAAGTTCCCATACCCATGAAGCGTAAATATGCGGTCTTTTGGCCTCTTTATGTACCGCCAGTACAAAAAATTCTTCGTGAAGGTTAGGGTGTTTATGAACAAATGCTAAAGCTTTTAATCGCTCGGCTTTTGAGGCTTTCAGCGGCTCAAAATAAGCTTGAAGAGTACGCATAGTGTTTACAAATTCAACACCCGGTATTCTTCATAGCATTTACTGATTGCCTCCAAGATTTGTAGGTCGTTGGCTTCTTTCATAAAGGCATCAGAATAATTGCAATTGCGAAGAATTTCGTCTATATCCAGACGATTCATTCCCAGGAGTTGCATCAAAACTTGGCGATCAAATTTCGAGGCAAGTAGGTTTTTTATTTCATCGTCTTCACGCATTTTTTTGAGTTTGCGCATCTGATTGGGATTTTTCCCAAATAAATTATTCAGCAAATCTGCTGGATTAAAAACTGCACCAAGGGCTTTGGAAATAGCACCAGGATTTCGATCGCCAGCCTCGTAGCCTCTGTTGGGTAGTCCAGAGATGCTGTACCTTCTGGCAGTATTGATTGGGGCATTGCGTACATCGATGTCTAGATAGCCCGTAAGTTGGTAGGGACGAACTACAATTTCTTCAAGGGCAAAGGCCAGTTCGGTCATGTTAAATTCTGCATTTCCAAATTTAATCATGTCGTTTGTTACCGCAATTTTTAGGGGTTTATAACCCAAATAAGAAAAATAAAGGGTGTCATTGGCCTGGGCTTCTATTTCAAAAGTTCCCTTTTGGTCTGTAATGGTTCCGATAACTTGAGTAAGATTTAAAATATGGACACTGGGCATTACCAGACCCGTAGTTTCGTTTTTTACTACAGCTGAAAATGTATCTTGACCAAAACTGCTATAGGATAGCATCAAAAGGAGCAACCCACATATCTTCCTCATGCGATAAATTTAGCTAAAAAACACGGAAACTTTCTGCTCGATAAATAGAAAAGTATTCAAAGCAGCTTAACGACTTAAAACTTTTAATAAAGATTGGGTGGCAAGTGCGCGGTGACCTATCTTATTTTTGATAGTATCGCCCAATTCTGCAAAGGTTTCTCGGTAACCTTTGGGTACAAAAATTGGGTCGTAACCAAATCCATTCTCCCCTCTTTTTTCAAATACAATCGAGCCTTCTACACGGCCTCTAAACACGTATTCTTTTCCTTCCAAATGAAGGTAAAACACTGTTCTGAACCAAGCTCTGGTATTTGAATGCCCTTGTAATTTGTCCCAAACCTTTTGGATGTTTTTTTCCATGTCACGTTCGGGGCCCCCATATCGAGCAGAATATATCCCTGGAGCTCCCCCCAATGCCTCTATTTCTAGGCCTGAATCATCAGCAAAACAATCCAAGCCGTATTTCTTTCGTACCCAGTCGGCTTTGATTTTTGCATTCTCTTCAAAGCTGTTCCCTGTTTCTGCAATCTCTGCCGTACAACCGATGTCGTTCAAGCTTAGAATAGAGATTGCATCGGGCACCAGAAGATCGAGTTCCTTGGCTTTGTGTTTGTTTTGCGTGGCAAAGAGGAGTTTCATTAAGAATTATGATAAGGGTGGTTATGTATAATGGTGAACGCTCTGTACAATTGTTCACAAAAAAACAAACGAATCATTTGATGTGAAAACGTCATATCAGACAAGCGCATTTTTGTAGGATATGCCGCGTATATTTCTTCTGAAAAGCCATAGGCACCTCCTACGATGAATACGAGGCTTTTGATGCTCTGATTTTGCTGCTGTTCGATGGTTATTGCAAAAGCGGATGAGGTAAAAGCTTTCCCTTTTTCATCTAAAAGTATGACAGTGTCTTCTTTTTTAACTTTTGAAAGAATTTTTTTTGCCTCTTCTTTTTTGATTTGTTCTGGGATACTTTTTTTTCCAGTTTTTACATCAGGGAGATAGTCGATACTAAACTGTTGGTATTGATTGATTCTTTTTGAATAGTTTTCCATAACGTCCAACCAACAGGAATCTTTATTTTTTCCAATACAGAGGAGTGTAATTTTCATGCTGAGTAAAGTTACAAAGCTTCTGCATTTTTTGATCAAATTTCAGTCCGTATGATTTAGGCGATTATCTTTGTGCTAGAATACCCTTTACCTAATGTCAAAATTTTTACAATTACCGATCGTAAAGTCAATTGTAGATTTCCTTAAAGCAATCAAGCTTCCTGGGTTTTACGGTTTTTCTTTGTACGACCTTTTTGAAATGTTCACGATTGGAATTGTCAAAGGCGCACTTACTTCAAGAGCCGGGAGTATTTCATTCAGTTTTTTTATGGCCTTATTCCCTTTTTTGTTGTTTATACTTAACCTTATTCCCTTTGTGGATATGATTCCGTTTATTCAAATCGAGAATTTTGACGAAACCTTTTTAAATTATCTTGAGGTATTTTTACCCTCTGAAACCCAATCTTTTTTCACCCAAATTTTTGAAGACATTAAAAACAAACCGAGAGGGGGATTACTGTCTTCTGTTTTTTTGCTTTCCATATTCTTATCTGCAAATGGAATATCCGCCATTTTTGGAAGTTTTGAAGTGTCGTACCACGTGACTTTTTCAAGAAATTTTTTTAGACAATACCTGCTCTCAGTAGCCTTAAGTGTTGTAATTGCGATACTTTCCCTGGCGGTAGTGATTGTCTTTTTTTACTTCGAATTTTACATACTTAACAATTTAGGTTCATTAATCGAATCCGAGATCCGCTGGACGAGAATAGGGCAGTATGCGTTTTTTGGTGCGTTCATCTACATCGTAGTGAGCCTGCTTTATTATTTTGGTACGATAGAGGGACGTAAAATCCGTTTCTTTTCTCCTGGTGCGCTTATGACGGTCTTGATGTTTTTTGTGACTACCTATGGTTTTGGAGTCTATATTGATAATTTTTCGAATTACAACCAACTCTACGGCTCCATCGGTGCACTGTTAATTTTCCTCCTTTTCATCTGGATCAATTCAAATATACTCTTGTTGGGGTTTGAGTTAAACGCTACCCTTTTCCGTTTTAAAAGAGAACCAAAGCGTGTATCGGATGAGGGATGATGGAGTAACTAGTCCCCTTTATTATGCCGATGTTATCCTTCCGTTAGCACTTCCGAAGGCGTTTACCTATCAACTTACTCCAGAGGAAGCCGCGCATTTGGCTCCAGGATATCGAGTTGCTGTACCCTTCGGTAAGCAAAAGATGTACACAGCAATCATCAAGCGCTTGCATCAAGTACCCCCCCAAACTTACGACCCCAAACCCTTAGGGATGATTTTGGATGATTCCCCCAGTATAACCCAGATCCAGTTGGATTTTTGGTCTTGGATGGCAACCTATTATATGTGTAGTGAAGGGGAGGTAATGCGGGCCTGTTTACCTGCTGCTTTAATGCTTGAAAGTGAAACTCGCATCGTACTGCAAGAGGTGGAAGAGGCGGTTGTAGAGCAGTTGTCTGATGTAGAGTATTTGGTCTATGAAGCCCTTCAAAAACAGACCCTCAGTTTAGAAGATATCACTCAAATCACGGATAGAAAACGAGTGATGCCCTTGGTGGTTGGTATGATGCAAAAGGGGGTGCTGAGGATCCATCAAAATATTGAAGAAAAATTTAAACCCAAAAAAGCCCGTTTTGTACGACTGGTGGAAGCCTATGCCTCCGACCAAGCCTTGCAATCCCTTTTTGATGAATTAAAGCGTGCACCGAAACAGGCTGAAGTCATTTTAAAGTTGATAAGTTTGAGTCCCAAAGAACGACTTTGGCAAAAGGTTGAGGAGATAAAATCCCAGTCTGAAATTAAGAGCAGTACGATTAAAACACTCATCGACAAGGGTGTTTTGGAGGAAACACATCAAGAAGTATTACGAGAACTGTATCCTGCCCAAGGGCTTTTGAATCAAAGTAAAGAATTGTCTGAGGCACAACAACAAGCCTTGGATGCCATCATAAATGCGTTTAAAAAGCAGGAGGTAGTCTTGTTTGAAGGAGTAACCTCTTCGGGTAAAACAGAGGTATATATTAAATTAATCGAAGCCCAACTGGAGCAAAAAAAACAAGTTCTCTATTTGGTTCCTGAAATTTCGCTTACCCCCCAAGTGGTCGAGCGGCTTATAGCTCGTTTTGGCGATCGTGTTTTGGTCTATCATTCAAAGTTTTCAATACACGAACGCGCTGAGGTGTGGCAGCAGGTGTTGCAGCCCTCCAAGGAAGGTCAAATAATAGTGGGAGCTCGCTCTGCTGTCCTTTTACCTTTTCAAAAGTTAGGCCTAGTTTTGGTGGATGAGGAGCATGAAAACTCTTACAAACAGTTCGATCCAGCTCCACGATATCAAGCGAGAGACAGTGTAATTTACCTTTCAAAATTACTTCAAGCCAAAGTGCTTTTGGGTTCAGCAACCCCTTCCATAGAGACGGCTGAAAATGTCCGAAGGGGTAAATACGGTTGGGTTAAACTGACCCAGCGGTACGGAGGAATCTCTTTACCTCAGATTGAACTAATTGATCTAAAGCAGGCTCATAAAAAAAAGCAAATGAAAGGGATGTTTTCGCAAACGCTTATAAAGGCTATGGAGGAAACATTTCAAGCGAATAAACAGCTTATTCTTTTTCAAAACAGAAGGGGGTATGCCCCTATTTTAGAATGCACCAGTTGTGGGTATTCCCCCCAATGTACCCAATGTGATGTTTCTCTTACCTACCATCAAACCCATCAAGAGTTGCGTTGTCATTATTGCAGTTACCACATTGCCATGCCACAGCAGTGTCATGCTTGTGGGATGCCTACCCTTACAACGAAAGGAGTCGGCACCCAACAAATTGAGGAGCACGTAAAAGCCGTTTTTCCAGAGGTTAAGGTGGGAAGAATGGATTGGGATAGTACTCGTGGAAAGTGGGGCTTTGATAAAATTATTAATGCTTTTGTCAAAGAAGAAATACAAGTGTTGGTAGGCACACAAATGGTTGTCAAGGGGTTGGATTTTAAAAACGTATTGCTGGTTGGGGTTATCAATGCCGATCATGCGCTAAACTTCCCTGATTTTAGAGCCCACGAACGAAGTTATCAAATGCTGTGTCAAGTAGCGGGTAGGGCAGGCAGGTCGGATCAAAAAGGACGGGTATTGATACAAACCTACCAACCCGAACACCCTACCTTAAAGCAGGTGGTTGCACACGATTTTGAATCTTTATTTGAAGTACAGAAAAAAGAACGTTTGCAGTATCGTTATCCGCCTTACTTCAGAATGATTCGAATTACTTTAAAATCGAGGCAATACGATGCTATAAATGTTGCCTCAGATTGGTTTGCGAATGTATTTGTGCAGTCTTACAAAGGTACCGTTCTAGGGCCGGTATTTCCTCCCGTAGCCCGAATAAGAAATCAATATCACAAGCAACTTTTAATCAAAGTAGATCACAAGCTTTCCGCAGCTTCAGTTAAAGCCTTGTTGTTAAAAACACACAAAAGTTTTCAAGCGATTGCCTCTTTTCGAAATACGCGTGTAAACTTTGATGTAGATCCTTTTTAAAATTGACTGATGATTTGATGAAAATCTTTTTTGCGATTTCTGCTTAACGGCAAATTAGCTCCCTCAATGTTTACTGTACTGGAGGTATAATTCGCTACTTTATTCAGATTGATTATGAATGATTTATGGATTCTTAAAAACTGATTTTCAGGTAGTTTTTCCATAAAGGCTTTCATGGTTGAAAGGACTAAATACTTTTTTTCAAGAGTAATTATTTTGATGTAATCTCCCATGGCTTCCACCCATTTGATTTTTGAAATAGGAATTTTTTCAGTTGTTAGATTGTGTTTTATTTCTATGCTATGGCTTGTTTCATTTTTGGTTTGAACGGTGCTAATCTTAACTACCACACGTTCTATGGCCTTTTCTATGCGTCTAAAGGTGTAGGGAGGAGCTATACAATCCGCAAGTCCGAGTTCGTAGGCTTTTAAAGCATCCTTGGCCTCTTCGGTCAACAAGATGATTTCTGTGGGGTCACACAGTTTTTCTATGAATTCAAAGCCTGAGTAAACAGGAAGCTTTGCTGACAGAAAAATAAAATCTACCGTATGGTATTTTAAATAGTTCTGCGCATCAACCGCATTGGAGAATTCACCATTGAGTTTTAAACCCGGAATTTTTTTAAAAAATTGTAGTAAATGAATGCGTTGAATGGGGTTGGGGTCAATAATAATGTAGTTATGGAGCATTAAATAAAGATTTAGTCTACCAAAAATAGTAAAAAAAATTATTTATGC
>JALQVM010000090.1 GCA_023263685.1 Flavobacteriaceae bacterium
CAACCAAATTAATTTCTTTTTCTAAAATTTCAAAACTTTGGTCTAAAATTCTGTACATCAGCTTGTTTCTAATTTTAATGCCCAATGCAAAATTTTGCAATTTCTCCGCTCTCAGCACTATTAAAAAAGTATTGTAGATTTAACTTTTCTAAACTCCTTTCAGATGAACCTTAAATTAGTTTTACGTCTTTTAATCCTTGCAACAGGCTTGCAATCGCTATTCGCTCAACATGATGGCTATTCTGCTACAAACTGGCAAAAACAGTTGGAACTCGAGGCCTTATTCCTCAACCAATTGGATGCAAGTTCGTTTAAAAAACATCTGAAAAAACTCACAGAACGACCACATGTTGTGGGAAGTGAAACCAATACTGCCGTTCAAAAATACATGGCGCAAGTCATGAATAAAGCAGGTTTTGAAGTAACAAACTACCCCTATGACGTGTACCTCCCCAAGGAGCCGGGGACTTCTTTAATAGAAATTGTCACTCCAAAAAGAGCGGTCTTAAATCAAAAAGAAGATATCCTCCAGAACGACCCATTTACAAATGATCCCTTGCTTTGGAAGGGATGGAACGCCTATTCGGGCAGTGGAGATGTTACGGCTGAAGTGGTTTATGCTAATTACGGGCGTAAAGAAGACTTTGAGGCTTTAAAAGAACAGGGAATTGAAGTAGCAGGAAAGCTTGTATTGGCGCGTTACGGTGGAAATTTTAGAGGGTTTAAAGCAAAATTTGCAGAAGCCAACGGCGCAGCAGGACTTCTAATTTATACCGACCCCAAGGACAGTGGATTTACCAAAGGTTTGGTTTATCCAGAAGGACCCTATTTTAACGCCTCTACCATTCAGCGTGGATCTTTACTAACAACAAATTTTACAGGGGATCCGTTAACACCCTTTGAACCTGCCCTTCCCCTCAATGGAAAGAAAAAAATAAACCGTCTCGATCCTAAAGAAGCCCAACTTCACCGTATTCCTGTAACTCCAATCGGCTACGGTGAAGCCGAAAAAATACTGGGCCAGATGAAAGGACAAGCAGTGCCTCAAAGCTGGCAAGGAGGCCTGCCCTTTACTTACAGACTTGAAGGAGGCCCCTCCCTAAAAGTACGACTTAAGGTGGAACAAAAAATTGATTTTGTTCGAGCTACGAACGTCATAGGGATGCTCAAAGGAAGCGAAAAACCTGACGAGTGGATTATTCTTGGTTGTCACTTTGACGCGTGGGGCTTTGGAGCCACCGATCCCAACAGTGGAACTGCCATGTTGTTGAGTTTAAGCGAAACTTTGGGTAAACTGAATCGCTTGGGTCATGCTCCTAAAAGATCCATTTTGATCGGCCATTGGGATGCAGAAGAACAGGGAGTAATTGGGTCTAGCGAATGGGTAGAACAAATGCGGGAAGAACTCAATGCAAAAGCAGTAGCCTATATGAATTTTGACGGAGGGGTTTCTGGTAAAAATTTTGGCGCTGCGGCGGCTCCTACGTTAAAGAAAATATTGGTTGAAGCTTCAAAAGCGGTAAACTATCCCTATACGGAACAAAATTTGTACGAGTTTTGGAACAAAGATCAAAAGACAGAACCCAACATTCGAAATTTAGGAGGAGGCTCTGACCATATTGCGTTTTACATGCACGTAGGGGTACCCTCGCTTAGCGGTGGAACCGGGGGACCTAACCTTTACCATTCAAATTACGACAGTTTTCAGTTTTATGAGCAGTTTGTAGATCCTGAATTCAAAATGGGTCCTATGGTGGAACATCTTGCCGGACTCATGGCCTTGCGCATGGCAAATGCCGAACTCATTCCCTACCACCTCAACCGATACGCCTCGGACTTAACCCTTCATATAGCAAATGCAACCGAACAAATAAAAACTTTTGATCCTGCGTTTGAAGGATTCGAAAAAACAGTAGCGGCCCTACATACCCTTGAACAAACAAGCGCCTCTCTTACCCATGAAATGGAATCTTTATTACAACAAAATAACTTATCCAAAAGAAAAATTAAGCGCCTCAATACTCAGCTGATCGCTTTAGAAAAAAGTTTTATTTCTGAAAAAGGAATGTATTTTGGGTCTTGGTACAAGTCCCTCTACGCCTCTTCAGATCCCTTCAGTGGATATGCTGCATGGATCCTTCCCGGGATTGCGTATGAAATTGCGCTCCAATCATCGGACAAACTCCAAGAATGGGATTTGCGATATGCCAACGCCATTACTTCTCTTGAAACAAAAATGAAGGAACTGCAAAAAGAAATCCTAAAAAATTAGAGAAGATTTCTTTTTACCTATAATCAAAAAGTGGCACCTCTTTTTTTTAAGCTGATAAAATAAACCACTAGGGTGTTTCAAAAGAAGAGGCTGGTAGTCCTTCTTGATTAAACAGGCTCGCTTCAAAATAATTTTCCCATCCGTAACGGACCCTTTGGGGATTTTTGATCTGTTTTGAAGAAACGCGAATTCGGTCTCCGACAATTGTTGCCTTTGCCGCTACAAAAGGGCCCTCTGAAGCAGCAATTTCAAATCCAGAAAGAGCATTTTTTCCTACTAAGCCTGAACCAATGTGGTCAAATGTTAATTCAATATATCCTGAATGCGTGGTTTGACTTTTATAAAGCGGACCCGAAGGGATAGTATTTTTTTGATCGTAATCGTAATGCAGAGCCAATCGGGCCAAACGCAAGCCTACGTCTTGTTTGTTGGCCGGGTGAATGTCGTGCTCTTCTCCTATGTCTAAGGTAACTGCCATTGCCGTTCCCTCCAAACTCAAAGATTTTCGCTGAGCGTCTCTTAGCGCATAAGAAGCTGCATCAGCTGTGTAGATATAGGGTGCAATTTGTGTAAAATAAAAAGGAAAATCGTCCTTCCAGCGTGTCCGCCAATCGGTAATCATTCCTGTAAAAAGAGTTTGATAGTCTTGGTGGTTACCGACGTTACTCTCCCCCTGATACCACAAGGCCCCTTTAATTCGGTAAGGGATTAAAGGTTGTATCATAGATTCAAATAAGATGCTGTACAGGTTGGGGTCATTTAGCGTTTTGCTGTTTTTTACCTCTTGTTGAATTTCTTTGGATCGCTCAACAAGTGCGGTATAATCCAGTCCATGCTCCTGCAATGAGCTATTGAGGTAGAATGCATGGTGTTTCAGGCGCCAGTTTCCTTGGTCCAGTGGAAACTTTTCCCCCTTACTTTCAAGATAAACTGACCCTCGAAATCCACCTTCACCTCCGGTATCTAGAATCCGTAGAGCTAAGACATTGCCTTTCTCTTTCAAAAGTCCTTTGGGCACGGTGTAGGATCGAGAGGTACAACAATTAAACTCGCTTCCAATCAAACGTCCGTTGAGGAAGGTAAAATCATAATCATCAATTCCGCCCTCCACTACAAATGTATATTCAGCAGAAGGATCACTTACCTCAAAGGTTTTTCTCAACCACACCACTCCATCTTCCGCATAGGTTCCTTTTTCAAAAAAAGTTTCAAATTGGATCGTTTCTTCTGAGCCACTCTTCGCAGTAAATTCTTTCCAATTCGTATCGTCAAATTTGGGTAAAGCGTAGCTTTGATCGTTGAGTACTAAAGTGCTTAACTCACTGCTGTTTCGAGGAAGGGGATGACTGGGGGCATTGAAGTATTTTTCATTGGCACGTACCAGCGAATCGCTTACCCGTTTGTAATTTTCTTTCAAAGCGGATAATCCTCCGAGGTTTACAATCTCTGCTGCTTCACTTTTGCTTGGGGACATTTTGGCTAATTTTTCTATGCTTGTCCAGGCCTCTACCCGAGTTCCCCCCCAAGAGGTATTGATTATTCCAACAGGCACATTTAACCGCTGAAATAGTTCACGAGCAAAAAAGTACCCCACCGCACTAAATTGCTTTGCATGTTCAGGCGTTGCAACTTTCCATTCCGTATCAGCACTCAGGGAGCCGTTGAGATTTTTAGGGACGGTAAACATTCGCAACTGAGTATAATTGGCGTTTTTAAGTTCTTCTTCCCTATTGTTTACTCTTGAGGATAGCGGCCATTCCATATTGGATTGTCCAGAAGCAAGCCATACCTCCCCTAAAAGGACATCCTCAAAACGAATTTCTTGTTGTCCACTTTGAATGATAAGCTGATGGGGCCCGCCAAATTCTTTTGTTGAAAGTACCAACTCCCACAACCCCTCTGAATTGATTTGCGTTTTAGCCTCTTCACCCCAACTTGTACGTACGGTTACCTCCGCTCCGGGTTCCCCCTTGCCCCAAAAAGGGACTTTTGCTTTTTGCTGTAAAACCATATTATGGGTAAAAAGCGGTGCAGCCTCCAGCGGGCGGACCTCTGAAGTACAGTTTATAAAAAATTGACTTAGCAGTGTAATGCCGACTAATAGGGTGGAACGTAGCGTATACATGAGCAATTAACTTTTGGACTATCGTTAAAGATACAAGATTTTACGCCAAACAAAAACCACATCCAACTCCCGATCCGTTATTTTTTCTTTACTAGCAACGGTTTTCTTATTTTTGAAAACTAAAGAACAATATACTATGAATCAACTTGCTACCTTCCTTTTACTCTGCATTGCAGTTTCTTGTACTCAAAAAAAAGAAACCCCTTTAGACTATCAATTGGTTTGGAATGACGAATTTGACCAAACCACGATCCAAGTGGATGAGTCCAAATGGTTTATGGAAACCGTTGCGCCAAATAATGGCAGCTGGTACAACAACGAACTACAGCACTATACGGATCGCACCGAAAATGCGAGTGTTAGCGAGGGTACGCTTAAAATTAAGGCAAAAAAAGAAGAATATACCCACTCCGGAACTACCCAAGCTTATACGTCTGCCCGTTTGAATTCAAAATTTTCATTTACCTATGGGAAAGTCGTTGTCCGTGCAAAATTACCTCGTGCGCAAGGAACTTGGCCGGCAATTTGGACGTTGGGAAGCAACTTGGAAACTGTAGGATGGCCCGCCTGTGGAGAAATTGATATCATGGAACAACTTTTTGAAGATTTCGAAATGGTGCAATGCGCACTCCACACTCCAGCCACCCATGGAGATAATACTATCGTAAAACAACTAGATGTAACGGATGTAACCGCAAACTTTCACGACTATGGAATGGAATGGAGCGCAGATAAAATTGACTTTACCGTAGATGACCAAGTTTATTTTACTTACAGTCCCGAAGTCAAAACTTCTGAGAATTGGCCTTTTTTTAACGATCAATACATCTTACTCAATATTGCAATGGGGGGAAATCTTGGTGGCCCTGTTGATCCCGAATTCAGTGAAGATGTGATGGAGGTTGATTTTGTAAGAGTTTATAAAAAAAAATAAGTTTCGCTTACTTTTTAAGTAATACTTCTCCCGACTTGATCGGGTAAAACACCCCTTTATCCACGGCTAATTTTCCATTGATGACAACATAGTCTATGCCCGTGGAATACTGGTGGGGCTTTTCAAAAGTTGCATTGTCTAGGACAGTATCGGGGTTGAAAATGCTAATGTCTGCTTTCATTCCCACGGCTAGGGTACCGCGATCATCTAGACCCATAGCCTGAGCAGGCATTGAGGTCATTTTATAAATGGCTTCTGAAAGAGTCAACACCCCATCTTCGCGTACGTATTTTCCTAACACTCTAGGAAACGTACCGTACCAACGGGGGTGAGGATGGCCATCACCTTGCTTTACCAATCTGCCGTCTGAGGCAATCATGGTTTGTGGATGCTTCATGATACGGACGACATCCCTTTCATCCATTGCGTGAAAAACACAACTCGCACCTCCCCTGACTTGAGCTTCAATGACCAATTCTGCTCCATTTTCTACAGAGGGTTCCAACCCTCGGAGTGTACACCAATATTTTAAAGTTTTTCCTTCCAATTCTGGCATCCATGACACTTTAGCAAATTGCACTCTGTCTAAATCATCCCCTCCTCGGTCGTTTAGTATATTGAATTGGATTCCTTTTTTGATGCTGTCGCGCAGCTGCGGTTGTTCCAATCTTTTGATAAAATCACTATTCCCCCCAGCACGTGCCCAGCCGGGAATCAGTACCGAAAGACCTGTATAACTTGCGTTATAAGGGTATTGATCCATCATGACATTCAAGCCTTTTTTTCGAGCTTCATCTACTAAAGCCAAGGTTTCATTACTTTTTCCCCACATGGGTTTGCCGATTACCTTATGATGGGTTAAAATCACGGGGATTTCGGCTTTTTCAGAAAGGGTAATAGCCTCCTTTACTGAAGCTAACACTCCCAGCCCCTCATCTCTTAGGTGTGAAGTATAAATCCCTCCCTTTTTCGAAGCCTCTTTTGAAAGTACAACCAGCTCCTCTAGGTCGGAAAAACTCCCGGGTAAGTATTTTAAGCCCGTAGAAATTCCAAAAGCACCTTCGTCCATTGCTCCTGCCACTAATTGCTTCATTTGATCCAGTTCTGCAGGGGTTGGTTTTCTGTTGTCCAGTTTCATTACCTCACTTCGAACAGAATTGTGTCCTACTAAAAATCCGACATTCATGCCCACTCCGAGTTGTTTTAGGCTGTCAACATATTGAGCAAAAGGAAGCGGCCCCCTTCCATCGGGTCCGCCTAAACTGGTAGTAACGCCCTGACGAACATGACTTTCGCAATCAGAAAGTTCAAAAATGGGTTCTAAATGTGCGTGTAAGTCGATAAACCCCGGAGCAACAACCAAGCCTTGAGCATCTATTACCCTTTTTGCGGTTTTGTTGGTCAAATCCCCTATGCCGACGATCCTATCTCCTCGAATTCCAATAGTGGCTTTTATTGATTCCGCCCCACTACCGTCATAAACAGTCCCGTTTACAATTAAAAGATCCAACGGAAGCTCCGAAGTACATCCTATAAAAAAGAGCATTACTATAGACAGGCCAATTGTTCTCATCTCAATTAGGAATTAGAATAGTACTAAATGTACAAAATGCTATTGGAATGCTTTCTTCTTCTCTGAAGACTTTAAGTCGATCTTGATGCCTCTAGTTTATATTTTTAAACCAAATCCATTTAAAAGTTGTTGATTCTATTTTTTTAGAAAATACGATACCTTATCTTCGTCCAAACTAAATTATTATGACCATTAAAGGCGTTGCGGTAGTTGTTATCATTACCATGATACTTGTGCTGTTTTTCATCTTGAGAGATCTCAACAAGTCAAACCAAAGCGAGTAAACCGAACAGTACTGCCTGCATTAATTTAAGAGGAGCTACCCAAAATTCACTGAGGGGGATTAAACATATGTACATCCGTTTCTGTGTTTCCGCTGGAGGATCCAACCCCCGATGGAATGTGCAAAGGTTAAAATCCAAACGGCAATCCCTGAGAAAAAATATTTTGTGGTATTCCAAACAAAACAAAAAATTGAATGTATCCAAAACTCAATTCAACGCTAGAGCGTGCTCGAAAAATTCCTGTTCCTACCCACAGAAAGGCTGTGCTTGAAGAAGTGGCAGCCTATGTGAGAGAAAAGTTAGCATCAGGTCAAACGCCACGTTTAAATTTTATCTGTACACACAATTCCCGTCGAAGTCAATTTTCTCAAATTTGGGCGCAGACTGCAGCAGCGTATTTTGGTAT
>JALQVM010000091.1 GCA_023263685.1 Flavobacteriaceae bacterium
TATCGGTATATTGGATGGGCGAATTGAGAAGTTTACTTTCACTGGTCATTTGTAGGTAAAACGGCTGTGAAGCGTTGTTGAAATTGATTGCCTGAAAAGTGGCCCATTTTTTTCCAACGGTATTGATCTCCTTTACCCGACCGTCGGGGTATTGAAAATTAAATTGCTGATCCGAAGCTAACACTTCCCTATCGTCCACATAGAGGGAAATAAGAATATAGCGTTCGTTGAGCAATTCAAAAACAGCGGGGTCTGCCCAAACATTTTCTTCCATCCGGCGGCAGTTTACACATGCCCATCCGGTAAAATCTAAAAGAATTGGTTTGCCAGAACGCATTGCCGCTTGCCTCCCTTGTTCAAAATCTTTGTAACACTCCAGGCCGAGCGGACAATCGGATGGTGATGCTGCAAGGCTATAAAACTCAGGAGGCGGAAATCCGCTAAACAATCGGAGTTTGTTCTCTTCAGAAACAAACCCAAGAAAAAGGTAACTGGTTAACACCAACACTCCCACCGCAACGAGTTTACGGCCCTTACTCAAAGGCATTTTTACCTCATGCGGAAATCGGAATATTCCAAAAAGGTAGCAGGTTAAAACGAACGATATGAAGGTCCAAATACCAACAAAAACTTCGCGTTTTAATATTCCCCAATGGGCAACCAAATCGGCATTGGATAAAAATTTAAGTGCAAGTGCCAATTCCAAAAAGCCCAATACTACTTTGACCGTCGTCATCCAACCCCCGGATTTGGGGAGGGCCTTCAAAGCATTGGGAAAGAGTGCAAACAGTCCAAAGGGCAGCCCCAAGGCTACTCCAAAGCCCAACATACCGATGCTCAACTGCATTGCGCCTCCTTCAGCAGTTAAGGAACCCGCCAACAGGGATCCTAAAATAGGACCGGTACAAGAAAAGGAAACAATCGCAAGTGTGAGTGCCATAAAAAAGATTCCTAGTCCCCCGCGAACTGCAGATGCCTCATCGGTCTTACTGCCCCATACCGTAGGCAGGGTAAGCTCATAAAACCCAAAAAAGGAAAAGGCAAAAAACACAAATACGACAAAAAAGAAAACATTCAAACCTACATTAGTCGCTAGGTTATTCAGTATTTCAGGGTTTAGAGAATCCAAAAAATGAAAGGGCAGACTCAACAACCCATAAATCAAAATGATAAAAAAGGTATAGAGTAAGGCATTGAAAACCCCTTTAGCCTTGGTTGTACTTTGTTTTAAAAAGAAGGAAACGGTCAGGGGAATCATCGGAAACACACAAGGGGTCAGTAGCGCGAGCAGTCCACCTAAAAACCCGAGCAAAAAGAGGTTTAAAGGAGAACGCGATCCCTCTGCTACTGCATGTTCTTCCAAAAATTGGGTTTCTGACAGCGGAAGTTGTAATGCTGCAGTAAGTGCCTTACTTTTTTCGTCAATTTCCAAACTTAGCGCTGCAACAGATCCGTCCAATGAAAGTACAAAGGCTTCGGTTCTAAATATACAGAGTTCGTCGTCACAGGCTTGGTAATTGATTTCTACTTTAATTTGTTTAATTCCTGCATCCACCACCTCAATCTGCTGTTGAAAGGATGCGGAATCCTTAAAATAGGTTAGATCCATTTCAAATACCTGATCGTAGTCAACTGTAGATTCGCTTTCTGTCACCGTTCCGATACGCGTATATTCCCCAGTAGGTTCAAACACAAAGGCTGTTGGAATTGCTCCTTCCGGGTTTGAAAATTGGGAATACAAATGCCAATTGGGTGCAATTTTTGCTTCAAAGTGAAGCAGATAGCGATTGTCTTGTAGGGGCTCTACCCTACTGCTCCATACGACAGGTTCTTTAAACTGAGCCTGTAAAGAGAGTATTCCGATAAAAAAAAGTACCCAGGTTTTCATTGTTCCAACTGCATTAATAAAATTTCTGCTGAGGATGTTGTTCCAACAAAACGTTGGTCACATCGCTTGCCTACCACCCAGACAATATCTTCCCCAGAACATAGCAGCCACTGGGATTCTTTCTGGAGGGTGGTGTATTTTTCGTCTTTAAAAAATTTGCTCAACAATTTTTTTCCCTTCATTCCACTGGGATAAAAATAATCTGCTTTTTGGTATTTTCTCAAATACAAAGGCTTTTTTAACAGCGCTTTATCCAATGCCGCCTGATGGTTTTTCCAGTCACGCTTTGGGGGGGAAATTAGGGTTTCCCATACCAAAGAAATGGGCAGAGGGGTTTTGGGGGAATTGAGATCCAAGGCTACAGTAGTATTAGAGGTTTCGTTTAAAGTTGTCAAGAGCAATACCTCTCGTTCACGAATCAGGCGATGGGTTGAAGAAAACAGGGCTTTTCCCTTGGAAGCTGAACATAATTTCAACACTTCAGCTGCAGAAAATCCATACGGTGAAAACCAGTGGTGAGCGCAAAAATGCTTTTGAGGCAGTTGTTCAAATGCCGTCAATTGTAGTTCTATACCCTGGTCTTTAGACGTAAAAATTTGTTTCTTCAATTGCTCTAATTGGGACTGGATAAATGCATGGGCCTCGGACAAATGCGTGAGGGTAGTTTTAAAATTGGATAGGCTTTCCGGATGGGATTCCATCCAGGGGTTAACCAACTGGTTTCGAATTTCATTCCTCAGGTACGCATTCGTAGCATTCGAAGCGTCTTCGCGCCAGGCGATGGCATGCTTTTCAGCATAGGCTAAAATTGCACTTTTTGCGACCCCGCTGAGGGGGCGCTGAATCCAATCTCTTTCTGAAATTCCAAGCAAACCCGCAATTCCCGTACCCCGAGTGGCGTACATTAAAAAAGTCTCGAGCTGATCGTTCAGATGATGGGCCGTAAGCAGGGTGCTAAATCCGTGTTCCGCTCTTAGCGTTTCAAACCAGTGATAGCGCAGGGTTCTTGCGGCTAGCTGGGTGCTTTGCTTTTGTTCCTTTTTAAAGGTTTGGGTGTCAAAACGTTTAACAAAAAACGGAATATTGTGAACTTTGCACCAGTCTTGGACAAAGGCTTCATCGGCATCACTGGCTGAGCCACGCAGTTGAAAATTACAATGAGCAACACTGAAGGGAAGGTTTTGCTCCAAAAGCAATTGAGCCAAAACACTGCTGTCTACCCCGCCGCTATGGGCTAAAAGAAGTTTTTCAGAAGCAAGACTCGAGAGTTCTTTTCGGGTATTTTCGATTCCTTCGGTATTCACCTGGCAAAGGTAAGGATTCCCGTAATGTACTCACAGCTTTATATTTTAAACTGAAATGTTTGTTCAACTAAAAAAAATAGTTCAAATTTGCACCATTATGTTCGAGACGAGCTCATATAGAAACTTTCCAGCACACGCAGCGACTCCGTTGCGCAGTCCTCGTCGTCGCCCCTTTGGGGTGTAATATTTTTTGGAGTATGGTGAGCCCTTCTCCTTTGACGAACAAAATTCAAATTATCTTTTTCAATCTTACATACAATGGAAATAATTCGCGCTAAAGCGGAACACATTACATACGCCAAAACAATCAGTGCCTGCATTGACGAGTCTGCAAAATCCAGAGGAACTGGAATTGCAAGACGTACGCCTGCCTACATCCATACCAAGATGCAGAATGGAAACGCGGTCATTGCGCTTGACAATGGTATTTTTGCTGGTTTTTGTTATATAGAAGTTTGGGGACATGGAAAGTACGTTGCCCATTCTGGCCTTATTGTAGCCCCTGAATACAGAGGGCAAGGCTTGGCTAAGAAAATAAAAAAAGAAGTTTTCAACCTGTCCTTACAAAAATATCCTGAAGCCAAAGTTTTTGGTATTACCACGGGTATGGCAGTCATGAAAATCAATTATCAATTGGGATACAAACCCGTCCACTTTTCAGAACTTACCGACGATCCTGAATTTTGGAAGGGATGCCAAACGTGTAAAAATTACGATGTGCTTACCCGTACAGAACGAAAAATGTGCTTGTGTACAGGTATGCTTTACGATCCCAAAGACGACAGCCCTGCAAAAAAAATCAATTCCAAGGTTTTTAGTCGTCTAAAAAAAATTAAAGAATCCCTTTTATTTAAAAAGAAAAACGCATGAAAAAAGAAACATTAGTACTGGCTTATAGCGGGGGTTTAGATACTTCCTATTCCTTAAAAAAGTTATCTCAAGAGGGGTATGAAATTCATGCGGTAAGCGTCAATACCGGAGGGTTTTCACAAGAAGAAATCGACACCATAGAGGCAAAAGCCTACCAAATGGGAGCCTTTACCTATCAAAACATCAATGCGCTGGAAGATTTTTATCAAAAAATTGTAAAATACTTGCTGTTTGGAAATGTGTTGAAAAACAATACCTACCCGCTATCCGTAAGTGCGGAACGAATCATCCAAGCCATCGAAATCGTTAATTATGCTAAAAAGGTAGGAGCAAAATACATTGCCCACGGAAGTACAGGAGCTGGAAACGATCAAGTGCGTTTTGATTTAATTTTTCAAGTCATGGCCCCCGAGATTAAAATCATCACCCTGATACGAGACCATCAATTGTCTAGAGAAGAGGAAATCAAATACCTCAAGGCAGAGGGCATCGACCTGCCCTGGGAAAAAGCACAGTATTCGATCAACCAAGGGCTCTGGGGAACCAGCGTGGGAGGTGCAGAAACCTTAACTTCCCATTTACCGCTTCCAGACGCAGCCTATCCCAACCCATTAACCGAAAAAGAACCCATTGCTGTAAGCTTAGCCTTTGAAAAAGGCGAATTGGTTGGATTAAATGGCACCAAAGGAAGGGCGGTATCGCTCATCCAACAACTACAAGATCTCGCTAAAAAATATGCGATCGGTCGAGACATTCACGTGGGTGATACCATAATCGGAATTAAAGGAAGAGTAGGATTTGAAGCAGCAGCCCCCTTGATTTTGATAAAAGCGCATCACCTACTGGAAAAGCATACCTTGAGCAAATGGCAACAATTTCAAAAAGAACAGCTTTCCAATTTTTACGGCATGCAATTGCATGAGGGGCAATATTTAGATCCTGTAATGCGGGATATCGAAGCCTTTATGGAACGCAGCCAAGAACGCGTAAGCGGAAAAGTTTTTGTTAAGCTCTACCCCCACCGATTTGAATTGGAGGGTATTGAATCTCCTTTTGATTTGATGCAAGCCGAATTTGGGAGCTACGGTGAAATGAACAAAGGGTGGACTGCCACTGAAGCCAAAGGCTTTATCAAGCTGACTGCCAATGCGACAAAAATCTATCAACATCTAAATCCTAAGCAATGAAAAAGGTTGGAATCATTGGAGGCTCAGGCTATACCGGAGGAGAACTAATTCGCATACTCCTTCAGCATCCTGCCCTTGAAATAGAGTTTGTCTACAGCACAACACGCGCCGGAAAAGCGGTAAGTTCAGCCCATCCTGATCTATTAGGGAGCACTGAATTGCTTTTTACGGGAACCGTTACCCCAGACGTGGACGTATTGTACCTCTGTTTAGGTCATGGAAAGTCTCGAGATTTTTTAAGCAAGCACCGCTTTTCTGATTCCACATTAATTGTGGACTTAGGCAATGATTTTAGACTAGAGGAGGGCTGCGAATTTCAAGGAAAGTCATTTATTTACGGGCTTCCCGAACTACAAAGAGAGCGCATTGAAAAAGCGACAGCGATAGCCAATCCCGGTTGTTTTGCAACCGCAATTCAATTGGCACTGCTTCCTTTAGCAAAAAACAAAAACTATACAGAGGCGATCCATATCAATGCAACCACTGGAAGTACGGGAGCTGGAGTTAGCCTGAGTCCCACTTCACATTTTAGTTGGAGGAATAACAACCTTTCTTGGTATAAACCTTTTACCCATCAACACCTTGGGGAAATACACCGTACCTTAAATCAATTGGATGCTCCTGCAGAACTTTTCTTTATGCCGCAACGAGGTGATTTTACCAGAGGGATTTTTGCCACTGCCTATACCTCTTTTGAAGGAAGCTTGGAAGAAGCCCAACAGCTTTATCGCGAGTTTTACCACAAGGAACCTTTTACCCATATTGCGGAGGAGCCCATCAGCCTAAAGTCTGTGGTGAATACCAACAACTGTTTCATTCACCTGCACCTGCACCAAAAAACCTTATTAATCACAAGTTGTATAGACAATTTGGTAAAGGGCGCTTCAGGACAAGCCATTCAAAACACCAATCTTATGATGGGTTGGGAAGAAACCCTAGGATTAGAACTTAAAGCATCAGTATTTTAAACAGAATCATTATGAAAATTGCCATCATCGGAGCCGGAAATTTAGGATTGAGCATCGCCAAGGGGCTCATCATTAACAATACCTATACAGACCTCTATCTCACAAAACGAAGCCTAGAATCCATTAGAGAATTTGAAGAGTACAAGAGTGTCTTTTTAACCACACACAATAGTGAGGCGGTCAAAAATGCAGACATTTTAATTTTTGCAGTACAACCGAGCCAGTTTGAATCCATTCTTCAAGAGGTAAAACCTCATCTTCACGACAAGCACGTACTGATATCAACCATAACGGGCTTTCCCATCTCAAGAATAGAAGCCCAAGTCGGCAGCGACTACCCCATCATCCGATCGATGCCCAATACCGCCATTTCTGTCGGTAAATCCATGACTTGTCTGTGCAGCAATACCGCAGGAAAATCCAAACTGCCAATCGCGGAAGCTATTTTTAATGGATTGGGAACTCATTTAATCATTGAAGAAGAACTGATGCAGGCCGCAACCGTACTCTGTGCAAGTGGTATCGCATTTTGGATGCGATTGATCCGTGCCACGACTCAAGGGGGAGTACAAATGGGCTTTGATGCAGATGTGGCTTTAAAAATGTCCATGCATACAGCCATGGGTGCAGCCAGTTTATTGATAGACGCCGGTACCCATCCTGAAGAAGAAATCGACCGAGTCACAACCCCTAGAGGATGTACCATTACAGGCTTAAACGAAATGGAACACCAAGGCTTGAGTTCTTCCTTGATCAAAGGATTAAACGCTTCCTTCAATAAAATCAACGAAATAGCGCAACAGTAAATGAATTTATTCGACGTATATCCCTTGTATGATGTAACTCCGGTACGGGCTCAAGATGTCTTTGTGTACGACCAAGAGGGAGTGGAATATTTAGATTTATACGGCGGTCATGCCGTGATCAGCATAGGACATTCCCATCCCCATTTTGTAGATAAAATCTCAAGTCAATTAGCGCAAATTGCTTTTTATTCTAATGCCGTACAAAATCCCCTGCAACAAGAGTTGGCCACAGCGATTGGCGAACAAAGCTGTTTGCACAATTACGCATTATTTCTTTGCAGTACGGGAGCCGAGGCCATTGAAAATGCTTTAAAATTAAGTTCGTTTCACACCCAAAGAAAAAAAGTAATCGCATTTCATGGGGCCTTTCACGGGAGAACCTCAGCGGCAGTTGCCGTGACCGACAATCCGGGGATCAATGCCCCGCTCAATGCGCAACATCAGGTTAGCTTTCTCCCGTTTAACGATACAGAAGCTCTGGAACGAGAATTGGCTACTGAAGCCTATTGCGCCGTTATTTTTGAAGCCGTACAAGGGGTCGGAGGACTGGACCA
>JALQVM010000092.1 GCA_023263685.1 Flavobacteriaceae bacterium
GCCCAACTTTTTCAACTGCCCCCGCTCTTAAGTGTAGGGATGGTTTTAGTGGCATCCTGCCCTGGAGGAACTGCCTCTAATGTCATTGCATATTTAGCAAAAGGGGAGCTAGCACTTTCGGTATGCATGACCGCATGTTCGACTTTGGCTGCTGTGGTAATGACTCCCTTTTTGACTTTACAATTTTCTGGAAGCACCCTCGACATTCCCGCAGCAGGGCTTTTTTACAGTACGTTAAAAGTGGTCTTACTTCCCATAATGATGGGAATTTTGATCAATAAATACGCCCCTAAGACGGCGACAAAAATCATTCCCTATGCACCTCCTACAGCCGTGCTTTTGATCTGTTTGATCGTAGCCAGCATCGTAAGCCAGGGAAAAGAAATCATCTTGAGTTCAGGGCTGCTTTTATTCTTTGCATTAGTGGGTTTACACCTACTGGGTTTTGTTCTTGGGTTTGCCATTAGTTTTGCCGCTTTTAAAAACTGGAAAGTGGCCAAAACCATCTCCATAGAAGTAGGCATGCAAAACTCCGGCTTAGGGGTGGTGTTGGCAAGAGAAAATTTTAGCAATCCAAATGTGGCTATCCCAGCTGCGTTATCCAGTTTGATACACTCCCTTTTGGGCAGTTTTTTTGTCCGCCTTTTTAAGCATAGGGGTTAGCGTTTAAATTTTATGTAACTTTTAGCAGTTAGCAATTCAGGGTATGAGATATTTATTGAGTTTTGGTTTCTTACTGTTACTGCAAGCTTGTATTGAAAAGCGGGCTGTGGACGTGCCCCCAAATATCATTTGGTTGGTTGCAGAAGATCAATCTCCGGAGTTTTTACCCATGTATGGCGACTCCACCACAACACTCCCCTACCTGTCTAGCTTGGCTGCAGATGGAGTGGTATTTGATAATGCTTACAGCCCTGTCCCTGTATGTGCCCCTGCACGAAGTGCTTTGATAAGCGGACTCTACCCCTCTACTTTAGGCACGCACAATATGCGTACCTATAATGGATATCAAAAAGAAAATGAACCCAGTATTGGCATTCCGAATTATTCACCTGTTGTACCCCAAGGAGTAAAAATGTTTCCCCAATACCTTCGGGCAAAAGGCTATTATACCACCAACAATGCCAAAGAAGATTATAATTTTAAAAAAACCGATGGCGTTTGGGACGAAAGCAGTTCCAAAGCCCATTGGAAAAACAGGAAAGCCAATCAAGCCTTTTTTGCTGTCTTTAATTTTGGGATTACGCACGAATCTCAAATATGGAGACAAGGAGATGCTCCTCTTTTAGTAGCTCCGAATAGTGTTTCAGTTCCTCCAATCTTTCCGGATACTGAGGAAGTGCGAAAAGACATAGCGGTAAATTACAGTAATTTGATTCGATTGGATCGTCAAATCGGAACCCTTATTGAACAACTCAAATCGGAGGGGCTTTATGAAAACAGTATCATCTTCTTTTACGGAGATCACGGGGGTCCGTTCCCACGATATAAAAGAGCGCTGTATGAAACGGGCATTAAAGTTCCCTTGATTATTAAATTTCCTCATCAAGAAAAGGCAGGTACTCGCAACCCAGACTTGATCAGTTTTATTGATTTTGCTCCCACTGTACTTTCCCTTGCCGGCATCGAACCCCCAGCGGTGATGCAGGGCAAGGCACAATTTGGCTCGTATAAAGCGGATGCTAAATCCGACTTTATTTTTGCTTCCTCAGATCGTTTTGACGAACAAGTAGATCGTTTACGAGCCGTACGCCATGGCACCTATAAGTACATTCGAAATTTCAATCCCGAAATCAGCAATGCACTAGCCGTTTCCTACAGAGAGCAAATGCCTATGATGCAACATCTGACAAAACTTTGGGTAGCGGGAAAATTAGAAAAAAATGCGGCTGCTTGGTTCCAAACACCCAAACCTCTGGAGGAGCTTTACAATCTGGAACAAGACCCTTATGAATTAAACAACCTAGCCAGCCGTGCTGAGCTCCAAGACACCTTGATTTTTTTAAGAAATCGTTTGAATAAGTGGATCTTCGAGACAAAAGATTTGGGAGAATTCCCAGAAAAAGAATTGATTGAGAAATGGCTTCCGGAGGGGGTCCCAAAAAAACTTGCTGCGTTAAACAGTGAGGTTAAAGAGGATAAAATTTATCTCAGCCACACAGACCCCGAACTCAGTATACTGTGGAAAAAAACAGAAGACTCGGTCTGGTCCATCTATACCGCACCCCTAGCAAAATCAAAATCCATACAGGCAAAAGCAGTTCGTATAGGCTATACAGACAGTCCTATTTTGACCTTTGATTAACTATTTACTTCTCAAATTCTTTGCGCTTCAGGTAAATGGATCTGGCGGTAAATAAGGCTTCCTTAAACGAACTTGCATCCCCTATTCCTTGCCCAGCAATATCAAATGCTGTACCGTGATCTGGGGAAGTTCGCACGTGAGTGAGTCCTGCTGTAAAATTAACTCCTTTGCCAAAGGAAAGTGTTTTAAACGGGATGAGCCCTTGGTCGTGATACATAGCTAAAACGGCATCGTACTTAGTATAGGATTGACTTCCAAAAAAACCATCGGCGGCAAAGGGTCCAAAAACCATTTCGCCTTTTTCAAATAGGCTTTTGAGAAGCGGACGCAACAAAGTGTCGTCCTCTGTTCCAATTACGCCTTCGTCTCCAGCATGGGGGTTAATGGCCAAAACTGCAATCTTTGGGCGTTGAATTCCAAAGTCTTGGGTTAAGCTTTTGGATAGTAATTCTATTTTTTTGGTGATCCGTTCCTTAGATAATTTTTGAGTAATCTCTCGAAGCGGAACATGATCTGTGACCAGGGCTACTTTCAACCCCTCTGTGACCATAAACATCAGGCTCTCTCCCTCCAATTCCTTACTTAAATAATCGGTATGTCCGGGAAAATTAAAGCTCGGATTTTGAATATTCTTTTTGTGAATTGGCGCAGTTACCAATGCCTTAACTTGGGCTTTTTTAAGTGCTAAAGTAGCCGCTTGTAAGGAGCTTAGAGCAGCCTCACCTGCAGCAGCATCCAGTTTTCCATGATGAAATGAAAAAGGTTTTGTCCAGGTATCAACCACATTGATTCTTCCCTGTTTGGGTGAATTTATATTGTTAAGAGTATAAAAATCTGTAGTAAAGCCCAGCCGTTTCGCCTCTTCTGCCAAACTTTGGGTATAGGCAAAAACTACCGGAGTAATAAAACTAAAAAGACGTTTGTCTTCAAACGCTTTTAAAATAATTTCAATACCAATTCCATTGGGATCACCCGTTGAGATTCCAACGCTAATTTTTGGGATATCCTTCAAACCTTATCTTTTATGCCTATTTTTGACACAAATGTAATTAAATTCAAACGCATGTTTACAGGAATAATTGAAGCTTTTGGTCGGGTAACAGCACTAGAAAATGAAGGAGGAAATTTACATATCCAGATTGAAAGTGAATTGGCTCAGGAACTCAAAGTAGACCAAAGCGTGGCTCATAATGGAGTATGCCTTACTGTTGTAAAATGCGATGCAAAAAACTATACCGTCACCGCCATTGAGGAAACACTAAAAAAAACCAACCTCGGTACATTACAAATTGGGTCACTAGTCAATTTAGAACGGGCCATGAAGCTTGGAGCTCGCTTGGACGGTCATATGGTTCAAGGTCATATAGATCAAACAGCCCAATGTATAGCGATTCAAACTGAAAACGGAAGTTGGGTATTTACCTTTGCGTACGATAAAAATTCAGAACATATTACCATTGAAAAAGGATCTATTACAATCAATGGGGTAAGTTTAACCGTTGTGAATTCTAAAACCAATCAATTTTCTGTAGCCATCATTCCCTATACTTATGAACACACCAACTTTAATCAACTTAAAGTAGGGGATCAAGTCAATCTTGAGTTTGATTTGATAGGCAAGTACCTCACTAAATTGTATTTAAATCGTTAATTTTTTTATATTTAGGTAAACTATAGCCAAAATGAATTTTCTAGAATTAGCCACCTTATTATTACTTCTTGCCTCCGTTTTTTCTATAATCAACCTTCGGATTTTAAAACTCCCACAAACCATCGGTTTAATGGTTTTAGCCATAGTGCTTTCCTTGGTTGTTCTAGTTACAGGTTTGATCATTCCCGACTTTCTTTCATTTGCCACCTCCTTAACTCAAGAATTCGACTTTAGCGTACTGCTGATTGATGTGATGCTTCCTTTTCTATTATTTGCAGGAGCCATAAGTGTTGATGTACACGAATTGTTAAAAGATAAAGTTACCATACTGCTGCTGGCAAGTTTTGGGGTTTTATTCTCCACTTTTGCAGTAGGTAGTGGTCTTTATTGGTTAATCAGTCAACCTTTGTTGGGTATGGAATCTCTTGGCCTGACCTATGTAGATTGCTTGTTGTTTGGTGCACTTGTAGCTCCAACCGATCCTATTGCGGTGTTGGCTATGGTTAAAAAAATGAACCTTTCCAAAATTACCGAAACCCGTATCGCGGGGGAATCCCTTTTTAATGACGGTATAGGGGTAGTGGTTTTTTTAACCCTACTGAGCATGAAAATTGAAGGGGTAGAAAATGTGACTTTACAAAGTGTCGGTAGTTTATTTGCTACTGAAGTAATCGGGGGTATCGTTCTGGGTGCTGCCATGGGATATCTTGGGCTTAAGTTGGTAAAGTATATCGAAAATACACATGTCGAACTGGAGGTTCTGATTACCCTGTCTTTAGTTTTACTGGTACCCGTAATCTCTCATATGTTCCATTTTTCAGCAGTGCTTGGTGTGGTGGTTATGGGGCTGTTTTTAAATCAAAATATCGATACAGACAACCAAGCTGCTGGGGTCCAAAAGGCCATGGGAGACTATGTGTACAAATTTTGGCATTTGGTGGACGAAACCTTGAATGCCATTTTGTTTATCCTGATTGGTTTAGAGATAATCCCCGTACTTCAGAACTTTGAGATCGGTTACTTAGCGCTAATTATTTTCGTAATCCTTTTGGTGGTGGTCGCTCGTGGAATTGGGGTTTTTATTCCTATCAAACTTCTTTCGTTTAAAAAAACCTTTGAAAAAAATACTGCGCTGATCATAACCTGGGGGGGATTGAGAGGAGGATTAAGCATTGCTTTAGCGCTTAACCTTCCCGACAGTATCGGAACCGGTAAAGACTTGATCTTGATTTTGACCTATGGAGTGGTTTTGTTTACGATTTTAGTACAGGGCCTTACCTTGAAAAAAATTGTAAAATAAAGTTTCTTCTAAAGCCACGGATTCCTATATTTGATATGATAAGTTCGAGCTGTGACAACAGTTATGTCTAACTAAATGTAGAAAGGAGGTGTCTTATGTCTTATGATAATCATTTGAGGAATACAAGACAGACGGTGCCAACACTCGGTGCCCTGTAATATTCCTTATCTATACAAAGCGAGTCGATGGGCTCGCTTTTTTTTACTTCTGCCATGCAAAAAATACCTCAAGCTGATTTAAACGATTTTCTTTCTGAAAATCCTGAACAACGGCAAGCATTCATTCATAAAATTGGTACCTCTTTTGAAGAAATTGGATTTTTAGCACTTAAAGGTCATTTTTTAGAAGCTGAGCTACAACGCTCTCTTTACGATGAAATTAGAGCCTTTTTTGCGCTTCCAGAGGAGGTTAAAAAACAATATGAAATTGAAGGTGGTGGCGGTCAACGTGGCTATACGGGATTTGGCAAAGAACACGCTGAAGGCAGAACAGTAGGAGATTTAAAGGAGTTTTGGCATTTTGGTCAAGACCTGGAACGCCTCCCTCAACTCCAAGCATTTTATCCCGAAAATGTACTAGTCCACGAATTAAAAGCGTTTAATGCCGTTGGCACTAAGGTGTTTAGAACATTAGAAAAAACAGCACAAGTTTTGCTCCAAGCCATCGCGCTGTATTTGGATTTAGAGGTTGCCTATTTTGATTCCTTTATTTTAGAAGGAAACTCTATTCTTAGAGCAATTCACTACCCCCCCATTACCCAAGCTCCCCTTGATGCCGAACGTGCCGCAGCGCATGGCGACATCAATTTAATCACCCTTTTAATGGGAGCCCAAGGAAGCGGATTGCAAGTTTTAAATCGACAAAACCAGTGGATCGATGCGATTGCAGAACCGGACGAGTTGATTGTCAATATTGGTGATATGCTTTCACGTTTGACTAATAACAAACTGCCCTCAACGATCCACAGAGTCGTTAATCCTCCTAAGGAGGAGTGGGGAAAAGCCCGCTATTCTCTACCCTTTTTCATGCATCCTGTACCCCAAATGCCATTAAATTGCTTGCCCCAAACCATCGATCCGGAGCACCCAAAAAAATTCGAAGACATCACCGCAGGTGAATTTTTGCATCAGCGCTTAGTTGCTTTAGGCTTACTGGACAACTGATTGTTGTTGGTCTTGTAATTCTGCTAATACCAAGCGTCCCAAATGCGCTAAAAAGGGGATGCCAACTGCATCAAATTCATAGGTGTCGTCATTGAAGATCTCATTTTCATTTACTAAAACGGTCGCTGTTAAGAAAAAGGACAGCTCGTTTTTTTTATCCTCTATATAGGCCACATCGGTTAAAGTTCCATAGGCATAGCCCACTTTATTATAAATTCTAATTTGGTCCGTCATCTCCCCTTTTTGATCCCCGTAAATAAAAAATTTACCATAACTGTCCCAGTGGATTCCATCGTTGTAATTGGGTGATGAACTTTCCAGAGTGGAACGGCTCATCCAAAAACGCAGAAATTCTAAATCCTCTTCCGCTAAATGAAATTGTTGCTCTGCCGAAAATACTTCAGGATAAATAAGCCGCTTAAGGATACCCTCTAGATCCAAAAGGGAGATTCTATTTTTAAATCGAAAGTCCATTGGGGTTTGAATCACTTCATTGTCACGGACAAATCCTTTCCCTTTGAAGACTCCTTTGAGTGTATTCTCCCCTTCAAATTTTGATTCAATTGCCTTTTGATGGTATAAGGTGTCTCCTTTTTTATCGAAAAAAATATATTCCCAAGTAGTACTATTGTCGGCACCCAAGAGAAACTTATGAAAAATCTGAGTGTTTTTTAAACCTTTATTCAGAAGCGCTTGATTGATATAGTCCCTCCCTAAAAAATCGAAAAGATAATTGTAGGCGTCGTTGTCACTGACTAAAAATATTTTTTTGATCAGGTGGGCAAAGGTGAGCTTACCTTCCCTTTGGGTAGAGTCTACCAGCTGAATAGGAGCGCCTTGGGGAGTTCTAATTTCAAAAGGAGTACGAGCGGAAATAGGGATTCCTTCCGCCTTCAACTCATTAAGTCTTTGCAGTGTAAGTGCGGCGATAGGAAGTTTTGCCGTGCTGGCAGGGTAGAAATAGGCCTGTTCATCCAGCTGAAAAGAGGAGGTCACAAATTCGGGTTGGCCCCCTTCTTGGTTTGTTAGTTCAG
>JALQVM010000093.1 GCA_023263685.1 Flavobacteriaceae bacterium
CCTCACTATTTTGAGCTAAGAGTGATGAAGAGAATAAAATTGCAAAAAGAATATTTCTCATTTTTAATTGATTTATAGTTAATAATACCTCTAAGTTAAGAAGATTAGCTTACATATCAAATCCCAACCCCATATCCCAAAAGAAAAACCGTTTTCTAAAACCCATGCCCCTGTGTTTGGGAAAGGAGTGAATGAGAAGTTTTAGGATTATAAAATTGATTTACCGTACAAATACCGTACAAGAGTAAAAAAGAAGTCCCGAAAACACTGGGCTTTCAGGACTATTCAGCGGAGAGACAGGGATTCGAACCCTGGCGACGGTTACCCGTCGACAGATTAGCAATCTGCTCCATTACCACTCTGGCACCTCTCCGATTAGAAAGTCCACAAAAGTACGTGTTAGATAAAAAGAAAACAATCTTTTTTTTATATTATTTAGGGTACTCTATCCGGAGCTGATAGACATTGATTAATTTTTTAAAAAGTACTTTTTTTACGGTGTCAATTTCAGCCAAAGTAATAGTGGATTCATTGAACTGAAGCGTTTTTGTTTTTTCATCGATGATTTCATTAACAAAAAGTTCCAATTCCTCTATACTAGGCGCTTTCAGACTTTTCGATGCCGCTTCTACCGCATCGGCCATCATCAGTATGGCTGTTTCCTTAGAAAACGGACGGGGTCCGGGATACTGAAAAGCGTGCAGGTCCGTTTCAGGGTCAATTTCCAATTGTTTTTTATAAAAATAATAAACCGATGAAGTTCCATGATGTGTTCGGATAAAATCAATGATCCGTTCAGGAAGTTTATTTTTCTGGGCTAAAACAATTCCATTTTTGACATGATCAATAATGATCTTTGCACTTTGTTTGGGCTCCAATTCGTCATGAGGGGAGACTGCCCCCGACTGGTTTTCTGAAAAATAATGGGGTTGTTCCAATTTTCCGATGTCGTGATAGAGAGCCCCTACCCGAACGAGTAATGCATTTGCGCCAATTTCATTTGCGGCGGATTCTGCTAAATTAGCCACCTGAAGGGAATGATGGAACGTACCCGGAGCTTTTTCAGACAAGGTTTTTAATAAGTCTGCATTGGTGTCTGAAAATTCTAACAGAGATACGTCTGAAACCAATCCAAAAACTTTCTCGTAAATATAAATTAAAGGCTGTACAAAAAGCATCAGCAGCCCGTTGAGTAAAAACAAGGCAAGCGGGGTAAAATTGATACTCGCAAAACTACCTTCTTGAATGGTGGTAAAAGCTAAATACCCGATACAATACACCAATATAATTTGTCCTACCGAAATGAATAAATTTGCCCTTCGGTACAATTGGTCTACCGTTTGTATGGTAATGATCCCAGCTAAAATTTGAATAAACAAATATTCAAAACTATTGGGAACGATAAAGCCAATTAATAATACAGTAAGCACATGGGTAAATAGGCCTAAGCGGGCATCAAAAAAAGCTTTGATAATTAAGGGTAAAATACAAATGGGTACCGCAAAAATATAGGTCTTGTCATACTGAATCACTGTAGTAATGGCCACGATAACAACCAGCACATTAAAAAAAATAAAACTCAGTTTTCGATTGTTTTCATAAATCGAAAATCGATACTTATGCAGAAAAAGCAACAGCAAACTAAAAGTCAAAAGCACCAAGATGGAATAACCAATCAAAAAAGAAATATTACTTTGATCGCCTTGGCGGAGGGCAAATTCATTTCGCAAAGAATTCAGTACTTCAAAACGAGCATCGTTAATCAAATCGCCTTCCGCTATGATTAATTCTCCAGTAGTGACAAGTCCTCTGGAGAGGGATATATTCCTCAAAGCTTCCGCTCTGGCATTTTGATTAAAAACTTGATCTAAAAATACATTAGGTGTTATCAGCTCAAAAAAGAGGTCTTTGTAGGTCTCTAGCTGATCCTCAAATTCACCCCCCACCATGCTTTTTTCTAAAAATTCGAATAAGGTGTCCGAACGAAACATTTCTTCCAGACTCAGAGGAATCTCTAACTGTCCTTGTATCAGATAAAGCTCGGTGGGCCCATTGGATATAAAATTAGGAGGCAGTACGCCGTAGGTATAAATTTCCTCTAAAAGAGCAAGGCCAAATTGGAAGAGGTTGTCTCTTCGTATTGGGTTGGTCTCTAGGGAAAAATAAGAACGAAACACCTCAGCATAACGCTCAAACACTTGATTTTTAACCTCTAAATTACTCCTGTAGTAAGGCCTTAGGTTTTTCAGGGCTTCCTCTCGATCCGACTGAATCTCTGCTTCCGTCTTGAGTATAGAAAAATCAAAAGGGGCAAAATAGGTAGGGTATTGCCAAACCCTTCCTTTTTGAAATTCATATTTAAATTGCCCCCCTCTAGGAAAGAGGTACAGCAAAAACACAGAACTGGCCAAAATCAAGATTGACTTGTAAAAAAGGCCCTGTTGAGCTACTATATATTTCCAAACGGATTTCAACGGTGTTATTTAATCTCAAATCTACACAAACTAATTTTCTTTGATGCTATTTTTAAAAGAGATGCAGACAGCATGCCTTTAAAATTCCTATTTTTGCCACTGTACATGCACTATTTTCACTCTAAATACAAATTTTGAACTACGGGATCTGTCATCTGAGTATCGTACCCATGCGAAAAGAACACAGCCACCAGAGTGAAATGGTTTCTCAACTACTTTACGGCGATTGTTTTAAAATAATTTCTACTAAAAAGGAATGGGCTCAAATTACCACGCTTGAGGATGCCTATACGGGGTGGATCGATCAGAAGCAATTCAAACCCATACCCGAAAAAGAGGCGGTGCAATTGACTCAAAAAAATGCAGCCTATACCACCCAATTAGTGGACTATATCGAAAATGAAGACCAGACACTCACTGCCCTTGTATTGGGGAGTAATGTTGGTGGGATACACTTGTTAAACCAAACCTTTAAAGGAAGTTTCATTCAGGGGAAAAAAGAAAAAAAAGCCTTAGTAACTACCGGCTATTTGTATTTAAACGCCCCCTACTTATGGGGAGGTAAAAGTCCCTTAGGGATCGATTGTTCTGGTTTAACCCAAATGATTTATCGCATCAACGGTCATTCCATCCCTCGAGATGCTTCCCAGCAAGTTGGACTTGGTCAAACACTTAGCTTTATTGAGGAAAGTGAACCGGGCGATTTGGCTTTTTTTGACGACCATGAAGGCACTATTGTTCATGTAGGCTTACTCTTAGAAAATCATTATATTTTACATGCCCACGGTAAGGTACGCATCGATCGGATTGATCAGACCGGTATCTATAATTTCGACACCCAGCAACACAGTCACAAGCTGAGAATCATCAAAAAAATCATATAAAAAAACCCTCCTGTTGGAGGGCTTTTTTTATTAGGATATACTTCCTTTTTCTTATTGAACTAAAGCTTTCATTTTCATAAAACCTTCATTGTCTCCCAAGGTGCCGTAAATATTCATTAAGGTTTTTACTGCTTCTTGATTTTGGTTGAGTTCAACCAATTTTTCTAAAATTGGAACACATTCTCGGTAGAGATTTTCCCGTTGTTCTTTCAGCACTTCATAGCGTGCATTGTCCGCACGAGAATTCCCCAAACCATTCATTTCCTCTACGATATCTGATTCTCCCTCTAAAATTAGAGAAACAAGATTGAGGTATCCAGATTCATAACTAGGATCGAGTTCAATGGTTTTTTCATAATACATTCTAGCATCCTCAAACATTTCTTTTTGAGCGTTAACCACACCCAGATTGAAATAAAGTGTAGCATTGTTGGGGTCTTGCTCAATCGCTTCTTTCATCAGGGCTTCAAACCGATCATTTTCATTCAACTGGATGTACAAATTTGCCTCCGTTAAAATCAAATTTAAGTCCTTTGGACTTTCAGCTCGTGCTTCTTTTACGGCCATCATGGCTTTGTCATTATCTCCTAGTTCTGAATAAATGAGTGCGATGTTTTTTACGATTTCCGGAAACTTAGACTCCGTGGTTTCTTCTCTAAAATCGGTATATTCTTTGGTCTTTTTGTACAACTCAAATTCAGACTTCGAAAATTCCACTTCCTCTCCTGTTTCTGCAGATTTGGCAAAATATTGAGTTGTGATTCCTTCGTAACGAATTTCTTTAAGTTCGTTGTAATAGACTAAGGCACCTTCATAATCAGAACCATTGACTGCACTAGAGGCGGCGTAGTAAAGATAATCTACGTTGGTTTCTTTATCGATCTGATAAGCCAAATATAATTTTTTGGCAGCATCTGAAAAACGCTTTTCAGCATTATCCTCGATGGCACTGTTTACAATATCTGAAGCCAGGGTTTGCAATTGGGTGTCAAAGCCACTGTCTGAACCTCCGTTTGATTGGAATGCCATATACTTTTCATAGGCCAGGTCAAACGCTTTGGATGCTTGTGCAATTTTTCCTTCTAAATAGGTTTTTTGGTTTAATACTTTTTCATCTGCGGCATCAAAAAGGGCGGCACTAGACTCAAGTAAGGCTGTTGCCCCTTGAGCATCGCCCGATTCAAATAATTTTTCAGCCTTCTTAAGTTCTTTCTTTTGTCCGAAGGAGAGCGTTAGAAATAAACTAAAAAATAAGGGTAAAAGTGTTTTCATTGTTTTGATATAAAATTTGTTTTTGATTGGTTATTCAATAATGGTGCCATCATTTACATCGAGTTCATTTAAGTCCTCAATGGTTTCATCGTCCTTCATCACTTTAGCAACAGCTGCAATGGTATCGTCTCCTTTTAAATTGATCAGACGAACCCCTTGCGTGGCTCTTCCCATGACCCTAAGGGTGGCAACTTCCATACGAATGGCAATTCCTGATTTGTTTATGATCATCAAATCATCGAGATCGTTTACCGTCTTAATGGAAACCAACTCTCCTGTCTTTTCAGTAATTGAGATGGTTTTGACTCCTTTTCCGCCACGGTTGGTCACGCGATAATCTTCCAAGCTGGATCGCTTGCCGTAGCCGTTTTCAGAAACCACCAGTATGTTTGCATCCATATCATTAACGGAAACCATTCCTACCACCTCATCGGAGGCGCCAGCCAAGGTAATTCCTCGAACACCCGAGGCCCCTCGACCCATGGGTCGGGTTTTGCTTTCTTCAAAGCGAATGGCTTTTCCTGATTTAACCGCAATGACTACATGGCTATTACCATTGGTCAGTTTAGCTTCCAAGAGTTCGTCGCCTTCACGGATGGTAATCGCATTGATTCCGTTGGATCTCGGTCTGGAATATTGCTCTAAAGCCGTTTTCTTTACTTGTCCTTTTTTTGTTGCCATGATGACATAATGACTGTTGATGTAGTCTTCATCTTTCAAATCTTGGGTACAAATAAAGGCCATGACCTTATCGTCTTGCTCAATATTGATTAAATTTTGAATTGCGCGACCCTTGGCTGTTTTAGATCCCTCTGGAATTTCGTAAACCCGCATCCAAAAACATTTTCCTTTTTGCGTAAAAAAGAGCATGTATTGGTGATTTGTTCCGACAAACAGGTCTTGTAAAAAGTCTTCGTCTCGGGTGGTAGATGCTTTTTGTCCTACCCCTCCTCTATTCTGAGTTTTGTATTCGCTCAGAGGGGTACGTTTGATATAGCCCGCATGAGAAATGGTAATAACCACCTTTTCATCGGGTATCATATCCTCTATGCTGAGATCGCCCCCTGCATACTCAATCGCTGATCGGCGTTCGTCTCCATATTTTTCTTTGACTTCCAGAAGCTCATTTTTGATGATCTCCATACGACGATCTTTTTTGTCTAAGATGTCCTTTAAATCCGCAATCGTTTTCATCAACTCCTCAAATTCAGACCGCAATTTGTCTTGTTCAAGGCCCGTCAATTGACGCAAACGCATTTCAACTATGGCTTTAGCCTGAATTTCTGAAAGTTCAAAACGCTTAATCAGATTTTCGCGCGCAGCATCTGGATTTTCAGACCCCCTTATGATCGCAATGACCTCGTCTATATTGTCCGAAGCAATGATAAGACCTTCTAAAATATGAGCGCGTTCTTCTGCTTTTCTAAGTTCAAAGGTGGTTCTTCTGACTACCACGTCATGGCGGTGTTCTACAAAATAATGAATCATTTCTTTAAGATTCAGCATTTGTGGTTTGCCGTTGACAAGTGCAATATTGTTTACACTAAAAGAAGATTGTAAAGAGGTGTATTTGTAAAGTTTGTTTAAAACAATATTAGGGATGGCATCACGCTTGAGTATGTAAACGACACGCATACCGTTTCGATCCGATTCATCGCGTATACTGCTGATTCCTTCCAGTTTTTTATCATTTA
This sequence comes from Flavobacteriaceae bacterium, assembly GCA_023263685.1. GTDB lineage: Bacteria > Bacteroidota > Bacteroidia > Flavobacteriales > Flavobacteriaceae > MS024-2A. The sequence continues at coordinate 6,325 of JALQVM010000093.1, forward strand.
CCAATTCAGCTGTTTTACGAATCATTTCAGCTTTATTGACCTGATAAGGAATTTCTGTAACGATGATACATTCCCTACCATTGACCTCTTCAATGACAGCTTTGGCGCGCATAACGATTCGCCCCCGACCCGTTAAAAAGGCTTCTTTTACCCCTTCGTAGCCGTAGATGATTCCCCCGGTAGGAAAATCTGGAGCTTTTATGGTTTTGATGAGCTCTTCGATAGTGATCTCATTATTGTCGATATATGCTATGGTTCCCTCTACTACCTCTGTAAGGTTATGCGGGGGCATGTTGGTCGCCATACCCACGGCTATTCCCGAAGCTCCATTGATCAAAAGATTAGGCACCCTTGTAGGCAGTACGGTAGGTTCTTTTAATGTGTCGTCAAAATTGAGTTGAAGATCTACGGTTTCTTTATCAATATCGGCCATCAAATCTTCCGATATTTTGCGCATACGGGCTTCCGTATAACGCATGGCAGCAGGACTGTCCCCATCAACCGAACCAAAGTTTCCCTGACCATCCACTAACAAATACCTCAAACTCCACTCCTGTGCCATACGCACCATAGTGTCGTATACAGAACTGTCACCATGCGGGTGGTACTTCCCTAAAACTTCCCCGACAATACGGGCTGATTTTTTATAGGCTGTATTGGATCGTATTCCCAATTCATGCATTCCAAAGAGCACACGGCGGTGTACTGGCTTCAATCCATCCCGAACATCGGGCAAGGCGCGTGACACAATGACAGACATGGAATAGTCGATGTAGGCTGATTTCATTTCATCCTCGATCTTAATCGGGATGACTTTATCTGCTTCGCTCATAGTTTAAATTTATCTAACAGCTAAAATAAGGAAACAGTGCTCAAAATTGGAACTAAACCCAAGGAGAATTACTAAAATTATTAACATAAAAAAGACTAAAATTTGTTATAAAATAGAAGCACTCAACTTTTGAAATATTGATAATTTTTTGTCTATTAGCAATGTGTAGAGAACTCTGGTCTGTTTTTTGCTGGTAACTTAACAAATTAGAAAGCTATGGATGATAATTTTTCAC
>JALQVM010000094.1 GCA_023263685.1 Flavobacteriaceae bacterium
CGTGAAAAGGCTCTTATTTTTATCGACCCTACGATCAACCCCGACGGAAGAGACCGACACACCCAATGGGCCAATACCTATAAAGGAACGCCTCTCGTCTCTGACCCAAACGACGCGGAACACAACGAAGCCTGGCCCAGTGGACGAACCAATCATTATTGGTTTGATTTGAATAGAGATTGGCTCTTGGCAATCAATCCAGAAAGTCAAGGAAAACTGGCCTGGTACCACCAATGGTATCCGAATGTAGTGACGGACTTTCACGAAATGGGACCACAAAGCACTTACTTTTTTGAGCCGATGAAGGCAAACGGTTCTTTGGATCCGATCATGCCAAAAAACAATTACATCAAATTGAATGATCTTTTTGCGACCTATTTTTCCAAAGAGCTTGACAGTATAGGGTCCTTATATTTTACTAAAGAAGTATTTGACGGTACCTACCCTGGGTATGGATCGTCTTATCCTGACTTACAAGGCGGGCTGGGCTTACTTTTTGAACAGGCCAGCTCCAGAGGATTAAAACAAAAAACCGAATACGGCTACATTCGTTTTCCTTTTACAATACGCAATCAATACGTTTCAAGTTTAGCTACAGTACAAGCCGCGGTAGAGAATAAAACAACCCTCAGAGCGTACCAACGAGAATTTTTTAAGAGTGCCCTAGACCGAAGCAGCAAGAGTAAAATTAAAGCCTATACCTTCCAAGATAGTGATCGAAACAAAACAAAGGCCTTTATAGACAAACTGTTGCGCCATAAAATTGAAGTGTTCAAAACCTCGGAAAATAGTTTTGCTGTTCCGACCAAACAAAACCAATACCGTATGGTGCAAACCTTTTTTGAAACCTACGATACATACAGAGACAGTGTGTACTACGATGCCTCAGCCTGGTCTGTAGCTCATTTTTACAACATCAAATACAAAGCAGCCTACAAGGAACCCACTGGACAACGGATCAATAAGACTTCAGAACTTGACAAGCTTTCCCCCCTAACAAAGTCAAACTATGCCTATGCTATCAATGCCCAAGATTATAATATTCCTGCATTAATTCACGACATGCAAGAGGAAAAACTGGTTGCTTCAGTTGCTTTTAAACCTTTTCAAACCAAAGAGGGCATTCCTTTTCCTTACGGATCTCTTGTAGTACCCGTGGCACTCCAAACGAGTAGCGCGGATCAGGTCTTTGACATTTTACTAAAGCTGCAAGAAAAGCATCAGCTACAAATTCATAGTCTTTCCAGCGGTTTCAGTTCCAAAGGGATTGATCTTGGAAGCCGTTACATCAGACCGATCAAAAAACCAAAGCCTGTAATGCTGATCGGAAATGGCGTACGATCTTATGAAGCGGGAGAGGTTTGGCATTTGTTGGATACCCGAGTAGGAATGCCGATTACTAAAGTTCATAAACACCGATTTTCGGGGCTTGATTTAGATCAATACAACACCCTGGTTTTGGTTTCGGGAACCTACAATTGGAATGAATCAATGGCGAGCAAACTTAAAAATTGGATTGCTAAAGGGAATACGATAATCGCCCTAGGGACCGCCAATAAAGCCTTGATAAAACACCAAATCATCCAAGAGAAGCTGATCGAAAAGCAAAACGATTCAACCTCTGCTGTAAAAACAAAATCCTATGTGGACGCTCCGGAAAATATAGGGAGAGAAGAACTGGGAGGTGTCTTTATTCAGGGAAATTTAGACCTCAGTCATCCTTTAAATTTTGGGTATTCCCATGCTAGCATCAGCATTTACAAAAACAATTTGGTGTGGCTAGCCCCAAGTCAAAACCCCTACTCAACTCCAGTTAGGTATGACGAAGATCCCCACATAGACGGGTACATTTCTAAAACCATACGGGAGGAATTTCTTCCTAAAGCTGCAGGAGTAATCGTGGCTGCTGTAGGCAAAGGAAGGGTGGTCATGTTTGCAGACAATCCGAATTTTCGAGGAACTGCCTACGGAACCAACCGTATGTTTTTAAATGCTATTTTTTTGGGCAACCATATTGCCGTGCCTAAACAAGGGACTTCCGCAGAAATGGAGCATTAGGGAGTCAAAAGGGTTTTTTGGTAGAGGTGTTCTAAAATTTTTTCTTTAGAGTAATAAACTGGAAAATAGACATCCTTTGCCCAATCTTCATATAAATTGGAATAAAAAGGACTGCTGGGGTCGCCAGACTGCCCCGGGGCATTGGTTCCTAGCGTAGCATCCCAATCGCCCGTATTGACTATCATTCTAAAACTGGCGCCACTGCTCTGGCGTTTGTTGCTTCCCGTAGATCCCGGGGTATACGCATTCCCCCCTCTTGGGAGGGGCCCCAGGTTCAGTTGACTCGAAATTGGAGCTGTGGCAATCCTACCTAGCGCATGAGTGAGGGAACTGTGTTTGTATTTTTCCTGACCGTAGTGCCATAGCGCAGGATCTTCACCAAGGGTGTTTTTCAAAGTACCCACCGCATTTTCAAAGGCTTCTTTTAGAAAAGAATTTCTCGAGGAGAGCCCACCAAAAGGACTGTTTTCGGGATCTTCTATCCAGTCGATTATCCGCTTGAGCTGAAGACTGCGAAGCTGTTTTTTTACACGTTCAGGCACAAATTTTTCATGTGCTAGTTTTTGAATTTCATCTTCCCAAGCAACGTATATACCGGCTTGGATAGAACTTGGGTCAAGTCGGTAGTTCCAATGGGTAAAGGTCTTTTGAAGCTGGGCATACTGGGGGTCAAAATTGAGTTCAAGCAAGAAAGGAATCAAACGACGTGCAGGGAGTGAAGTAACATCCGTTTGTAACTGCTTCATATCTTCTAAAGTAAGGTTATTCTTTTCCTTTAAAAATTCCTCTACTCGATCTCCTCTGTAGGGGTCGGACCAGGAATACCCTATGGCATTCCAATGTTCGTAATCCTCGGGCGTAACATTTTGGTTGGCCGTAGCGATATATCCACTTTCAGGGTTTAGCGCATTGGGTTTTTGAACAATGGGGAGATAACCTTCCCAGTCGTAAGACCCATCGCCAGGCACGGGCACAAGACCCGAAGAATGATTTCGAATCGGGGCTATCCCTACAGCCTGCCAACCTATGGTTCCATTTTTGTCGGCCCAGATCATGTTTTCCCCCGGAATATGACTGTAATTGCAGGCGGCTTTAAATTCCTCCCAGTTTTGAGCTTGATCCATACGCAAGGAAGCCAAATAAGGAGAGCCTCCCGGTTCTAACCAGGCACAACGCACCCCAAAAGCCTTAAGTGCTTTTTTATTGAGGTAAGTGATAGGCCCATGATGGCTGTAGTACAATTTGATGGTTTCGTCTGGAGCGCCTTTGACTTTAACTATTTCTTCAATGACCTTAAAGTCTTTCCACCCTCCTTTGTATTTGTATTGCAGTGGGTTTTTTGGATTGAGCTCGTATTGATAGAGGTCTTCTCCATCTGTTCTAAAAACGGTTAATCCCCAAGCGCCTATTCCGTTATGACCGATAGAGATTCCTGGTATTTCAGGTTCACCTCCACCAATGACATTCCATCCGGGCGCCACCAAGTGTGCCATATAGCGCAGCGAAGGAACGGCAATTGTTCGGTGTGGATCGTTGGCCATATAGGTATTGCCGTCTGCTGTTTTTGATCCTGCAACCACCCAATTGTTGCTCCCAATGGCTAAGGAGTCGTTTGATAATTCGTTGAATTGATTCAAAATACCAACATGGGCCTCCGATCTAAATTCAGGCAGCAGATCTTCTGGTTCAAAACGGACCCCTTTTCTAAAGGCAAAATAAGGGGCAAGAAGGTCTTCAAAAAGAAGCGATTGATCAATTTTTGGGTCTAAGGTTAAGTTGGGTTCTTTCGGATGCAACCAAAGCAATTCTTTAACTTTGTCAGGACCTATAAGCGCTACAGCACGCCCGATTTCAAGCTCTTGACCGATATTTCCCAACAGTCCTTGGTGTCTTGAAATAACAACTTCTGGGGTCCACAGCTGGGGTTCAATACCCAACATTTTAAAAGGCAACGGAAGTTTTTCTGGGGTTTTTAAAACAGCTTCGATATAGGCGTTTACGCCTGCTACATAAGCTTGAATGATGGCTTTTCCCTCAGGATGATAGTGGTTTAACTCAGCGTCAAGGTCTCCTCTGTATTTAAAAAGCCGGGTGCCGATGTCCCGTTGTACTTCCCGTGCCCCTAAAATCTCAGCGACAGTCCCTGTCGCTTGTCTTCTCCATAGTTCAAACTGAAACAAGCGATCTTGTGCAGCTGCATATCCTTGTGCAAAAAACAGGTCGTGTTGATTTTTAGCATACAGGTGATTAATTCCCCATTGATCTCGCAGAATTTCTACCGTATCCTGCAAGCCTTTGACTGTTCTTTGTTCCTCTATTACGGTCGAGTTCGAACAATTAACAAAGACCAAAAGGCCAAGGCAGGAAATCAACTTTAAAACCGTTTTCATGGGATTAAATCTGTTTGTTCTGATGAAGGAATCCATCGCGTTTGCAGGTCTACAGAAGACATCTCTTTATCTAAAGGAAATAGAGGCCGCTGCACTCTTTTATAGTCCAAACGGGCTAAGTCTTGATCAACCCCCCCCGGGGTAAGTGCCATGATCCAATCTCCTCTTAAATTGTAAAGCTCCGGAACAAGGTATCCAATTTTTACGACCAAGATAGCCGCAGTTCTCGGATTCAACCCCAGTTGGGTAAAATCTTTTTCGTAGTGGTAAGGCTTTCTTTTTTGGGTAACAATAACCCGGATACTACCCACTCTAATAACGGCCTCAACTTCGGCATGAATATCGCCTTGGTGGATTGATTCAACATTACCCTCCAATAGAATCGGCGGGGCGTAGCGGTCATCAACTTGAGCCCCCACATAGGCCTTAACAGTTCCTCCAACCCCAGCCTCTAAGGCCGCTTCAATCATTTCAGGACCTGGAATAGAGGCGTAAATTAGAGTAGGACCATTTTTTGTTTGAAACTCAGAACGGTTTAATAAGGCTTGAAGGGTCCAGGTCACATCGCCAGCCCCTCCGGCAGTGGGGTTGTCTCCCATATCACTGATTACAAATGGCTTTTTGGTCGATTGTAACGCTAAAGCCAGACTTTCTTCTAAAGTAGCCGTGGGTGCAACAAATTCAAATTCATTGCGAACCTCCCAGAAATGAGCAGCCAATTCCTCCGCACTCTCACTCACGGCGGCTTGATCGTCCCCCGTTACCATTACCACAGCATGATTTCGCGGTTCATCTGCCCAGGCATATCCAATCCAAATCGCGGCATCGATCACCCCTTGCTTTTCTGTCATGGGCTGTACTTTTGCATAAAGGCTTTTTCCGGGCTCAATGCGTGTACTTGTTTTTTCTCCGGGAAGCAGAATAGGAACAGGAATCCAAGCCTTGTATTTGGGTTTTCCCTTACCCGATAGCAGTCGGTCTAGTAGGTTATCTACCGCCCGTTGTTTGGATTCAAGGGCATCTTCGTGAGGGGCCATTCGATAGCAGGTAATCAAATCCGTATGTTGAGCCAGGCGTTTAGAAACGTTACCATGTAAATCCATAGAGGTCGATATCAAGGTTTGAGTCCCGATAAGGGCCCTGATTTTTTCAATAAAATCTCCTTCAGGATCTTCAATTCCTTCTACGCTCATTGCCCCATGAATATCAAAAAACAAGCCGTCATAGGGCATGTTTTTTTCCAAAAGTTGAAGGGTAACGCCCACTAGAGAGTCGTATGCCTCTCGGGTAACTATACCGCCGGGGAGTGCATGGCCTCGTAAGCTAGGAATCCATTGAGCTGCATTGCGTTGTGGGCTGCCTTCAGCTAAAAAGGGGTAATAATCAAAAACCGCATCTCCCTGACGAGCCAAAAAAGCGGAAGCATCAGAGGTTGCAGGGGAAAATGTACTTGATTCTATGGCAAGACCTGCAATTGCTATTTTAGGTATAGGTGATTCATTAATTTTTGACGAGTTCTTACAGCCCAATAGCGCAGCAGTAAGGACTAGGGATAAACTCAAACGTTTGAATAACTGCATAAAATTGGATTTGATTTAAAGATACATACTTTAAGCCAATCCAACGGTTTACAAAAAAACAGTGGTGTTAAATAATTTAAAGGAAAAGCCCAGTAGTGTCGTTTATTCCCTTATTTTTAAAACGTATAAAAACAGACAAAATTTAGGTAGTAAAATGAAACAGGTTTTTTATTGGTCCTTCGTTGCGGCATTGGCTGGACTTCTTTTTGGATTTGATACGGTAGTGATTTCTGGAGCAGACAAAAAATTACAAACTTTATGGAACTCTTCCGATGGATTTCACGGTGCCGTAGTAATGGCAATGGCCCTTTGGGGAACGGTTGCCGGAGCGATTTTCGGAGGATTTCCTACCCAACGCTATGGACGTAAACAAACCCTTTTAGGCATTGGAATTTTATACACACTCTCTGCGGTGGGATCTGCCCTTGCTATCGACCCGATTACCTTTGCAGCCTTTCGTTTTATAGGGGGGTTAGGAGTAGGGATTTCAACCATTGCTGCCCCAGCCTATATCTCTGAAATTGCACCCGCCAAGCAAAGAGGGCGTCTCGTGGGACTGTATCAGTTTAGCTTGGTTTTTGGAATTTTATTAGCCTTTATTTCCAACTACCTTTTAAGTGGAATAGGAGAAAACGACTGGCGATGGATGATGGGCGTAGAAGCATTTCCTGCATGTTTCTATACCCTACTTTGTTTGGGAATCCCCAAAAGCCCACGGTGGTTAATCACAAAAAACAGATTGGAAGAAGCAAAAGCAATTTACCAGCAAATTGATCCCGAAGGCTCTTTTGAAGCTTTGGTCTCAGAACTGAATCAAGACCATTCCGTAGAAAACAAAAATGAATCCATCTTTCAGCCCAAGTATCGTTTCCCGCTGCAATTGGCTTTTTTAGTGGCCTTTTTCAATCAACTTTCCGGAATAAATGCTTTTCTGTATTACGCGCCACGGATTTTTGAAGAAGGAGGCTTGGGCGAAAGCACTTCTTTACTGAGCAGTATTGGAATTGGAATTACCAATTTGATTTTCACCTTTATTGGAATTTCTTTGATTGATAAATTAGGCAGGAGGCAGTTGATGTATATCGGCTCTTTTGGCTACATCGTATCCCTTACGCTGGTTTCTTGTGCCTTCTATTTTCAATGGGGAGGATTGCTTATTCCTATTTTTCTTTTCCTCTTTATAGCATCTCATGCCATAGGACAAGGTGCCGTAATATGGGTTTTTATATCGGAAATAT
>JALQVM010000095.1 GCA_023263685.1 Flavobacteriaceae bacterium
AGGATGCGATTGAACAAAACACCCCCCTACCGCTAATGGAGATTATAGACGCCCCCAAAATTGCCTTTCGTCCCATTCAGATAGACATAAAACACCATTTAGAGAACACTTCGTATTACTATGATTTGTTGGATGAATTAGCGCAGTTGAAAATCAATGGAATTATACTCGAGATTGAGGATAAGCTTCAATACAAACGAAGACCGGAAATAGGCTCAGCCGATGCACTTTCTATAGAAGAGTGGAGGGATATTAGTGCGTATGCTTTGGCAAGAAATATCAAAATTAGCCCTTTAGTACAAGGCCTAGGCCATGCCTCTTTTGTGTTAAAACACGAAAAAAATAAACATTTGAGGGATGATCCCGAAAGTGATTGGGCTTTTAACCCCCTGGATCCAGCAACCTATGAACTACAGTTTGATCTCTACCTCGATGCTATGGAGGCCTTTCCACATGGAGCGTATTTACATGTTGGTGGAGATGAGGTTCAAACCACAGGAAGGGGAAGTGGAAAAAGTGCTTTAGAGTTGAATTTAATATGGCTCAATAAAGTGACCTCTTTTGCAGCGGAACACAATCGGACCCCTATTTTTTGGGATGATATGCCCTTGAAACAGGCAGGTTTAATGAAACCGATTTACGATGCAAAAATGGCTGAGGAAACGGTCGATTCCATTTGGCAGGCTAATGAACCAAAGCTGAACCAATTTTTAGAACAATTTCCCAAAAATTGTGTTTACATGCGTTGGAATTACCATATGGCAGAGTCCTATGGAAATGGAAAAGCTATGGATTGGTTTTCCTCAAATGGCTTTCAGGTTATGGGGGCAACAGCAGGGCAAACCCGATGGACCTTAATGCCTCAAAGAGAGAGTAATATTGATCAAATCCGAATTTTTGCGGAACAGTCCATCAACAGAAATTACAACGGCTTGTTATTGACCCTTTGGGATGACGATTCTCCTCATTTTGAATTGTATAAAAGAGGAATCCATGCCTTCGCAGAATTTTCTTGGGCAGGATTAAAACGTACGAAAGAAGAATTTAAAAAAGCCTACAGGCATCGTAAGTTTGGGTCTCGTTTCCGATCTGAAGACTACGCCTTTATCGATGCTCTGGACCAACCCGTAGCCTTCTGGACCAACCTTTTAGTAGAAGATGGGATACACAGAAACTCTTTGAATCAACGTCCAAATCCAATCGAAGAACACCTGATAGACCTCCCTGATTTTAATAACAAAGGGCTGTGGTCTGAAAAATACGCCGATCGCATTGCTCAATTAGAACAACAGCGACAAACGGTTGAACAAGTAACCCATACTTTGGAGCGAATGCAAAAAGAAGGCACCAAGGCCCGTTATAATTTGGACGTTTATCGACAAGTTGGGTCTCTAGTAGATTACAATTTTAGAGTAATGCAAACCTTGCACGCTTTTGACATGGCAACAACCGATCCAGAAGAAGCGAAGCTGTTGGAAGAACTGGATGAGTTGACCGAGGAGTTTGGACAAGTCAGGGCTGCGTTGGAACAAGTGTACAGCCAAACACGTAAATTAAACAAACCCGAAGGCTACTTACTGGATCAAGACCACCATAGACATCCCGCAAACCAATCGGTTAATTTTGATTGGCAATTTACCTCAGAATTAATGCTGCTCGAAAAAATAAAAGATCATTTCAAATCTCGATCCATCCTTATGGAGGGTACAAAACCCCTTATGGAGTAAGCGCTTTACTGGCTTTCTTAAAAAAAGAACAAAACTATTCGCAATATTAATAGTAATACTATTATATTTGCAATCTGATGGAAAATTTGCAATTTCATATAGCGATCGATTCTTCCCTTTTTTGTAAAGATCCTGAGTCTTCGGATTTGGGCAGAAGAATAGTGGAATACGGAATTGAAATGATTCATGAGTTGGGATATGAAGCCTTTACTTTTAAAAAGTTAGGACAGCGAATCAATTCCAATGAGAGTTCAATCTACCGGTATTTTGAAAGCAAACATTCATTTTTAATTTATTTGGTTAACTGGTATTGGAGTTGGATTGAGCACAAACTGGTTTTTGCGACAACGAATATTGCAAGTGCAGAAGAAAAGCTTGAAAAAGCAATTCAACTGCTTACAGAGGAAGTTAAAGAAGACACTAACTTTACGTTCATCAACGAAGTAACCTTGAATAAGATAATTGTTGCAGAATCTTCAAAAGCCTACCATACCAAACAGGTTGAATCAGAAAATGAAAAAGGATTTTACAAGACCTACACCCGCGTTGTAGATCGTGTTTGTGAATTTGTTTTAGGGGTAAATCACAGGTTTCAATACCCGCATATGCTGGTTTCAACCATTATAGAAGGAGCACATCATCAGCGGTATTTTTCAAAACACTTACCTGATTTGACAGACTGTGAAGAAGGAAAAAATGACGTCGTAGAATTTTATAAGAAACTAGTTAAATCCACTTTAAAAGGATGAAATTTAAAAGTATTTTATTGGCCGATCTAGTAAAGACCCTTTTTGTAATTGGGGTGTTGTCCTCACTTACACTTTCGACGACTTTAGAGTCCTTATCCTTATTGAGTGAAGATTCCAATGAATTAGTCAACATTGATTTTCAAGAAGACTCAGAGGAGGATAAAGAGGAAAAAAGAGAAGTTGATGATACGAAAATCAAACCTCAGCTTTTGTCTTACAGCCAGCTTCATCTGTCCGAGAAATTCAATGTTTTACATTCTAGAGTTGAATTTTACAGCAATTCAATTCTTGAAATAAGCATACCCCCTCCAGAATTGCACCTTCCTTTATCTTAAGGAAACTCTTTTTCTAGAGTTTAGGCATTCAAACTAGTTATTTATCAATTGGTACGACCTATAGGGTTGTCAAAAAAATTATATGAAAAATTCAAATATATTTTCAAATTTAAAACACGATATACCGGCGAGTATAGTCGTTTTCTTTGTGGCATTACCCCTTTGTTTGGGGATTGCCCTTGCCAGTGGAGCCCCTCTTTTTTCTGGATTAATTGCAGGAATAATTGGAGGAATTGTGGTGGGAGCGTTTAGCGGATCACAAGTTGGAGTCAGTGGACCGGCTGCAGGACTTGCAGCAATTGTATTAACTGCGATTGGAAGTTTAGGCGGTTTTGAAAACTTCCTTTTAGCAGTAGTTTTAGGAGGAATCATCCAATTTCTCTTTGGTATTCTTCGGGCCGGAATCATCGGATATTATTTTCCATCCTCGGTCATTAAGGGGATGTTAACAGGGATTGGAATCATCATTATTCTAAAACAAATCCCGCACTTTTTTGGTTTCGATAGTCCCCTAGCAGAATTTTCATTCGTACAATCGGATGGGGAAAATTCTTTTTCAGAAATCTACAAACTGATCCATTATATCAGCCCAGGAGCCACATTGATTGCATTGATTAGTTTAGGTATTTTGTTATTGTGGTCCAAAGTACTGAGTAAAAAAGGAAAGATTTTTCAATTGATCCAAGGGCCTTTGGTTGCTGTGGTGGTAGGAATAATGTATGCGGTCTTTACCGAAGGAAATGCGTTATGGCAAATTAGTAAAGCGCAATTGGTTTCTGTACCTGTGCCCAGTGATTTCAATTCTTTTTTAGGGCAATTCAGTTTTCCCAATTTTAATCAGATTTCAAATCCTGAAATTTGGGTCACAGCCTTTACTATTGCACTGGTTGCCAGTTTAGAAACGCTACTTTGTGTAGAGGCTACAGATAAGTTAGACCCTGAAAAGCGGGTTACCCCTACCAACAGAGAGCTCATTGCTCAAGGAGCTGGAAATTTTATTTCGGGTATGATCGGGGGACTCCCTGTGACTCAGGTCATCGTAAGAAGTTCAGCGAATATTCAGTCGGGTGGTAAATCAAAGCTTTCTGCGATAGTACACGGATTCTTATTGCTAATTTCTGTGTTGTCAATTCCCACTTTATTGAATAAAATCCCCCTTTCTGTACTTGCAGCAATATTGCTAATCGTAGGGTACAATCTAGCCAAACCTGCACTTTTTAAAACGATGTACCAATTAGGGTGGAAACAATTCACCCCCTTTGTAGTAACGATTTTAGGGATAGTGTTTACGGACCTATTGGTAGGAATTGGGTTGGGATTGGCTGTTGGAATCGTAGTAATTTTGATCAAGAGCTTTCAAAATTCCCACTTTCTTCATGTTGATGAATCCAATAACGGAAAGCGTAAAATCAAGATGACGTTAGCCGAGGAGGTAACCTTTATCAATAAGGGAGCCATCTTAAGCGAACTCGATGCGCTGGCTGAGGGTACGTTTTTGGAATTGGATGTAAGAGGCACCCGTTTTTTGGATTATGATATCATTGAAATATTAGAGGATTTTTTAATCAAAGCACGTCAACGCGACATCAGTATTAAAATCCATTCAGAAAAAGGAACAACCACGAATCCGGAAAGCTTTATTGATTTTTTTCAAATACGTCAATAAAGTGCCTAAGCATAAAAGAGAGCATTTTAACAAGGAAAGTCCCTGTTTTTTGTTTTTCAAGGAGTGAAAAATGGGGAATTAAAAAAATAATTTAAATAACTTCGGAAACACAATCCTTTGGTGTTTCCCTAAAAAATACAATTACAAATGAAAGCACAAACAAAAGAAAGTCAAGACCTGATGACAGCGGAAACCGCTTTACAACAATTAAAAGAAGGGAATCAACGATTCATCGAAAAGCAGCAAGTAAACAGAGACCTCATGCAACAGGTTCGGGAAACCAGCACGGGGCAATATCCTTTTGCAACCGTGTTGAGTTGTATCGACTCAAGAGTTTCTTCCGAGTTAATTTTTGATCAGGGTATTGGGGATATTTTCAGTATTAGAATTGCAGGAAATTTCGTTAACGAAGATATTTTAGGAAGTATGGAATTTGCCTGCAAACTTGCCGGAACTAAATTGGTGCTTGTTCTGGGGCATACGGCTTGTGGAGCGGTAAAAGGGGCGTGTGACAGTGCACGTCTTGGAAACCTCACTGCGTTGATCAATAAAATTGAGCCTGCTGTAGCCGCTGTGAAAGAACCTGCGGATAAGGAAATGAGAAATTCTTCAAATCCTGATTTTGTTAACGATGTGGCAGAAGTAAATGTAAAGATGACCATTGAAAACATCAGAACCCAAAGTCAAGTGCTTAAGGAAATGGAAGACGCTGGTGAGATTCAAATTTTGGGAGGAATGTACGATATCAGTACAGGAACAGTGCATTTTTACGAATAGAACCTACCTTTTAGATTTGAAGACCCTTTTTCCATCGTATGGGAATCAGGGTCTTTTTTATTGCCTAGGGGACCGAATACTATGCGGATATTTTTGGGGTTACTTCATGCAATATGGAGCAACCAAGTTTTTCCCGAAAATACCAAAGTAAAAATCAAAGTGAGAGCTTAGTCCTCCATAGAAAAGTCTTCCATAAACTTGGTCGTATAAACCCCTTTTACATAATTGGGATCACTCATCAGTTTCAGATGAAAAGGAATCGTAGTTTTTATTCCTTCGATTACAAATTCTTCCAAGGCTCTTTTCATTTTGTTGATGGCTGCTTCTCTTGTTTGAGCTGTAGTGATCAACTTGGCGATCATGGAATCATAATGAGGAGGAATGACATAGCCACTGTACACATGGGTGTCTAAACGGACCCCATGCCCCCCTGGAAAATGCAGGGTGGTAATTACACCGGGACTGGGTCTAAAGTCGTTGTATGGATCTTCCGCATTGATTCTACACTCGATTGAATGCAACTTAGGGAAGTAATTTTTTCCTGAGATTTTTTCTCCTGAGGCAACTTTGATTTGCTCTTCGATGAGATCGTAATCAATGACTTGCTCGGTAATGGGATGCTCTACTTGTATGCGGGTATTCATTTCCATAAAGTAGAAGTTCCGGTGTTTATCCACGAGAAACTCAATAGTCCCTGCACCTTCGTATTTAATGTATTCAGCGGCTTTGACAGCAGCTTCACCCATTTTCTTTCGCAAGGCATCAGTCATGAAAGGAGAAGGGGTTTCTTCTGTCAGTTTTTGATGCCGTCTTTGAACCGAACAATCTCGTTCAGATAAATGGCAGGCCTTACCGTCGGAGTCTCCAACGATTTGAATTTCGATATGTCTTGGTTCTTCAATCAGTTTTTCCATATACATACCGTCGTTTCCAAAGGCTGCTTTGGATTCTTGTCGGGCACTTTCCCAAGCCTTTTCGAGATCCTCAGCTTTCCATACGGCTCGCATTCCTTTTCCACCTCCACCTGCTGTGGCTTTTAACATGACTGGATAGCCAATTTCTTCAGCCAAAGTAGCAGCTTCCTCAAGTGAGTCTATCAGCCCTTCGGAGCCGGGAACCGTAGGAACCCCTGCCGCTTTCATGGTTGCTTTAGCCGAGGCTTTATCTCCCATTTGGTCAATCATAGCTGCAGAGGCTCCAATAAATTTTATATCGTGCTCCTGACAAATTTTTGAGAATTTGGCATTTTCAGACAAAAAACCATAGCCTGGGTGAATGGCATCCGCATTGGTGATTTCTGCAGCCGCTATGATGTTTGACATTTTTAAATAGGACTCGTTACTGGGTGCTGGGCCAATACAAACCGCTTCATCGGCAAAACGAACGTGTAAACTGTCTGCATCTGCCTTTGAATAAACCGCAACGGTTTTGATTCCCATCTCCTTACAGGTACGAATAATACGCATGGCAATCTCCCCGCGATTGGCAATCAGAATTTTATTGAACATGAGCGTGCTTTATGAGGGTTTGATGACGAATAACGGTTGGTCAAATTCAACGGGTGAAGCATCATCAACTAGGATTTTGACAAGGGTACCGCTAACTTCAGATTCAATTTCATTGAAGAGTTTCATCGCCTCAATAACACACAACACATCACCGTCTTTTA
>JALQVM010000096.1 GCA_023263685.1 Flavobacteriaceae bacterium
CTCAATATACTCATGGTTTGCTTGGGTAATATTTGCCGTTCTCCTCTTGCTCAAGGTATTTTAGAAAGTAAAGTAGATCCTAAAAAAGTACGAGTTGACTCAGCGGGTACTGCAGCCTATCATACAGGTAACCCACCCGACCCAAGAAGTATTTTGATAGCCAAAAATCAGGGCATCAACATCAAAAATCAACGTGCCAGACCCTTCTGTAAAGAAGATTTTAATATCTTTTCTAAAATTTTTGTAATGGATCAGAGCAATTACAATCATGTAGTTGCCCTTGCCGATACCCAACAAAATAAAGATAAGGTTCAATTAATCTTGGGTAGTGGACAAGAAGTTCCCGACCCTTACTACGGTGGAGAAGATGGATTTCAACACTGCTTTGAGTTACTCGATGAGGCCTGCAATCGGATTAAAACATCCATAGAAAATGGAGACTACACCTAATTACGGTACGCTTTTTTTAATCCCCTCCACCCTAGGGGACAGCCCCCCTTTGGAAGTTCTCCCTTTATCAGTTAAAACCAAAGTTGAAGAACTCAAGCACTTTATCGTAGAAAATGAAAAAGCCGCCCGAGCGTTCATTAAAAAACTAACTCCAACAAAAAATCAGGAAACCTTAACGCTCTATCCCCTCAATAAATTTACCACCCAAGAAGAACTAGCAACCTACTTAAACCCCTGTTTGGCGGGTGTTTCCATGGGACTCATGTCAGACGCAGGCACCCCTGGAATTGCAGACCCCGGAGCGGTTATCGTTTCCCGAGCCCACAAACTGGGAATTTTGGTTAAGCCGCTTGTTGGGCCATCCTCCTTAATTTTAGCCATGATGAGCTCGGGAATGAATGGGCAAAACTTTGCGTTTAACGGTTATCTGCCCGTGGAACCACAACAACGCAAGCAAGCCCTTTTAAAGTTTGAAAAAAAAGCAACACGGGAAAATCAGGCCCAACTTTTTATAGAAACTCCCTACAGAAGCTCGGCGCTTTTTAAAGACCTTATGGCGACCTTACTCCCCGCTACATGGGTCTGTATTGCTTGCGACCTGACTCTGGGCAGTGAATTTGTTAAAACAATGAGTGTTCGAGAATGGAAAAAGCAAAAGCCCAACCTAGAAAAACGCCCTTGTATTTTTATAATTGAAGCTGGATTTTAACGAAAAATTCGTTGCTGGTTAATCCAGTCCACATACTCCTTTTTATTTCGATTGTGTTGTGAAAGACTTTTGGCAAACAAATGGTATCCCGGTTTTCTTGGAGAAGCAACAAAATAATAATAGTCGTGCTGTTCAGGATTCAATACCGCTTCAAGGGCAGAAAGGTCGGGCATAGTAATCGGTCCTGGAGGAAGCCCTAGATTTTTGTATGTATTGTAAGGAGAGTTTAATTTTAAATCTTTGTACAGCACCCGTTTAATTTCCTGATCAAAATCATTAGAAGCTCGCTTGATCGCAAAAATCACGGTAGGATCGGCCTGAAGTCGCATCCGCTTTTTTAATCGATTGAGATACAAACCTGCAATTCGAGGCTGCTCTTCCTTTTTAACCGATTCTTTCTGTACTATTGAGGCTAAAACATAAACCTCTTGAGGGGTCAACCCTAGGTTTTTCGCTAAATTCAAGCGTTTGCTGTTCCAAAATCGCTGGTAATTCTTCAACATCAACGCCCTAAAATCTTCTGGACTGGCATCCCAAAACACATTGTAGGAATTGGGCAAGTACATACTCAAAGCATTTTCTTTGGTAAAGCCATTGGTTGCCAAAAATTCTGTATCGTAAAAAGCCTCGAGTAATTGATCCGCCTCAGGCTCAATTTGATCGGCAACTCGCACTGCCAAATCCTCCAAGCGCTCCTGATTGTTAAAAACGACCGAAACTGTTTGTTTTTGAGAACGCAAAACATTGATTAATTCATTGTTGCCCATCTTTGGCAGGAGCTTATACTTACCCGGTCGCACCCGGGTGGCGTAGCCTTTCTTTTCAGCAGCAAGCAAAAAACGATCAACAGATTTTAACAAGGGCAAAAGCTGAACCTCAAGAGAATCTATCGTATCGTCTCTATCGATAAACACATAAGACGCCTCGTTGGTAAAAGCCGTATTGCTCCAAAAGAAAATCTGATAAAAGTTAATGATAAAATAAGCTCCTCCCAGAACACCCAGTAAACTGATTACGACAAGTAATTTTCTTTTCGACATTCTTACAAGCTTTTTTGATAAAACACCTCATCGTGAAAGGCCCCTCGGTAAAAGTTCCAGTCTTTTTTTATCCCTACCGCTACATAGCCAGCAGCTGTAAACAGTTTGACACTCCGACTGTTTTCTTTAGCTACATTAGCATAAAGATTTTTTAGGTTTAATTGTTCTGTTACAAAAACATGAAGAAGCCGTAATGCAGTTGCGGCTACCCCTTGAGTGCGGTACTCCTCCAAAACAAAAACACCTACCCCTGCACGACGATGTAATGGCTCAAAATCAAACAAATCGATAAAACCCAATGCTTTTTTCAATGCAGATGAAATTACAAAACGCTTTTGTTTTACCTCAAATATATCTTGCGTTTGCTGATTGATATAGTGCTTAAGGGTGTAGCGAGAAAAAGGTTCGGTTTGATTGGAATAAGGCCAGTATTCAACATCGTTCTCTATTCGTTCTAATACCTCCAAATCTTCCGGTTCCAAAGCACGCAAATGAAGTCCTTCTAAATTCATAATTCAATGCTTCCTGAAAACACAAATGTAGCAGGCCCGATCAAGAAAATGGTGAAGTAGCGTCCCTCGGTTTCTTCAAAAGTAACGGTCAGATTTCCTCCCAAAGCTTTAAAATTGAGTTCGGTGCTATTGGCAGATTCTTTCGTGTAATGCATCGCTAAAGCCGCTGCTACGGTACCCGTCCCACAAGCCAAGGTTTCCCCTTCCACCCCTCTTTCATAGGTGCGGATTTTGTAATGCGTAGCGTCCTCTTTTTGAACAAAATTAACGTTTAGTCCGCCCGGCTTAAAGGCATCGGCATAACGCACGGCTGCCCCTTCTTTTTGAACATCTATACGATCGACATCATCAACCAATTGAACATAGTGAGGAGAACCCGTATCGGTTACGATAGCGGTGCCTGATTTAGAAAATTTTGCCACTTCATTCATTTCGAGTTTTACTTCTAAAGGGCTGTTGTAAATTGCTGTATGCAAACCATCTACAGCTGAAAAGGTGGTCGATTTTTTTATGATTTTTTTATCGTGAGCAAAGGCGACTGCACAGCGCCCTCCGTTTCCACAAAGGGTGCTTTCATTTCCATCAGAATTAAAATATTGCATGTAAAAATCAGACTCCGAATCAGCATGAATCAAAATCAATCCATCGGCACCAATGCCCTTGTGTCGATCGCAAAGTAAGGCAATCTGAACGTTAGACAATTCCGTATAGTTTCCAGACCTGTTATCTAAAATTACAAAGTCGTTTCCAGCGCCCTGGTATTTGTCAAATTGAATTGTCATCGGTCAAATATAAGTAATTTTAGAGGGTGTTAAAGAGGCGTTAAAGGAATTTTACTTTTTTTAAAAATGAATAATTTTGTTGAAAAATTTAATCCTATGAAATCATTTATCAAAACGTTAAGTATTGCACTTCTGAGTGCCATTTGCAGTATTTTTGTGTACGATCAGTTTTTTCAAACTGGAGCCAACCAACCTCCCCAGCTCGAACTAAATCCAACCCTGATTCCTACCAATTACACCTTTAATACCAACGGCTATGCCGCAGAGTCTACCGACTTTACTACGGCCGCCGAAAAAACGGTCAATGCAGTTGTACACGTTAAAAACACAAGTACTGCAGACGACAATCTTCCTTCTTTCTACCGCTATTGGTATGGAGAGGAGGACCTACCGGAACGTATCGGTACTGGATCTGGGGTGATTGTCTCTCCTGACGGTTATATCATTACCAATTACCATGTAATTGAAAACAGCAGTGCTATTGAAATTACTACTAACGACAACAAAACCTATGACGCAAAAGTGATCGGTACCGACCCCGATACGGATATTGCGGTTTTAAAAATTAATGCGACTCAAAAACTTCCTTACATCTATTTTGGAAACTCTGATGCCACACGAATAGGAGAATGGGTCTTGGCAGTGGGCAATCCATTCAACCTAAACTCTACCGTTACTGCTGGAATTATCAGTGCAAAATCACGTGATCTCAACAAAAGAGATCGTAAAAACGAATCTTACATTCAGACGGATGCTGCAGTAAATAGAGGAAATAGCGGAGGAGCCTTGGTCAATACCAACGGGGAGCTTATCGGAATCAATACAGCCATTTCATCCATGACAGGAGGCTTTGTAGGCTACTCTTTTGCTGTACCCAGCAATGTAGCTCGTAAGGTTTTTGAGGATATTATCGAATACGGCGACGTACAACGCGGACTTTTGGGAGTAATGGGACAAGCCTTAGACGCACAAATTGCTGCTCGTTTTGAAGTGGACGAGACGGAAGGGTTTTACATTACCGATTTAGAAAAAGGACTAGGGGCAGATCTTGCTGGTTTAAAAGCAAACGATATCATCAAAAGTGTGGATGGAATCAAAATCAATGAATTTGCCGATTTATCAGGGTACTTGGCCAGCAAACGCCCAGGCGAAAAAGTAAGCGTGGTCTACAAAAGAGACGGGGTGGAAAACAAAGTTTCCGTACGACTGGAAAAAATCAATAGAGCGATTTTCTACTATATGGAGGTACGCCCGTTGTCGGAAGAACAAAAAAAGGAGTACAACACCGATCACGGACTTTACATCTCCAACATGAACAGCAGAAGGCTTTACCAAAGAGGTATTGATAACGGCTATGTGATTTTAGAGGTCAACGGTAAAAAAGTCAGCACGCTATCTGATGTCAAAGGGATTGATGCTTCTGAAGTTGAAGACCTACTTTTACTAAGCCCTTCAGGAGAGAGGAAAATGCTCTTACTCCAATATTAATCCATAAATAAAATCGCTTTTTCATACAAAGTCGTAGTTACACTACGACTTTGTTTATTTTTGCACTTCAACTGTTCTTTATGCGAATCGACATACTTACGCTTTTTCCAGAACTTTTACAAAGTCCCTTTGAGGCTTCCATACTCAGGCGTGCCCTTCAATCGGGAAAGGCTTCGGTACATTTTCACGATCTGAGAGCCTACAGTACCAACAAACAAAAACAGGTGGATGATTATCCCTTCGGTGGAGGAGCAGGTATGGTACTGATGATCGAACCCATAGACCGTTGTATACAAGCCTTGAAAAAAGAGCGGGACTACGATGCGATCATTTACCTTACCCCAGACGGAGAGACCCTAAACCAACAAAGCGCCAATCACTTTTCTACATTCAGTAACCTTATACTGCTCTGCGGTCACTATAAAGGAGTGGACCAACGGGTACGTGACCACCTGATCACCCACGAGATTTCCATCGGAGATTTTGTACTGTCCGGAGGCGAACTAGCCGCAGCAGTTTTTTGCGACAGCATCATTCGTCTTATTCCCGGTGTTTTAGGTGATGAGTCCTCCGCCCTTACAGACAGTTTTCAAGACGGCCTATTAGCGCCCCCTATTTACACCCGCCCTGCAAACTACAACGGCTGGGAAGTGCCAGAAATACTAACTTCAGGCAATACCCCAAAAGTAGAAGCCTGGCGTGAAGACAAGGCTTTGGAGCGCACTCAAAAACTCCGCCCAGACCTTTTACAATAAGTCGTCAAATTCTCTTGGGATAAAAATCCATTGGGTATTGTATACTCAAAAAATAAGTTTAATTTTGCACCACAAAAGATTAACCTCTGACGATACTCGTGTACGTTGACTTTTTTAAAACTAAAAAATAGTAAGATGGAAGCTTTGCTTAATTTTGTTCAAAACGAATTCATCGAGAAAAAAGAATTCCCTGAATTCGGACCTGGAGATACCTTAACCGTGTATTACCAAATCCGAGAAGGAGACAAAGTACGTACTCAGTTTTTTAAAGGAGTGGTAATTCAAATCAAAGGTCAAGGCCTTTCTAAAACCTTTACCATTCGTAAAATGTCTGGTACCGTTGGAGTGGAACGTATTTTCCCAATCAACATGCCCGGCTTAGAAAAAATTGAAATCAACAAAAAAGGAAAAGTACGCCGTTCACGTATTTACTACTTCAAAAACTTGAAAGGTAAAAAAGCGCGAATTAAAGAGGCTAAAACAAATTAATAAAGACCGCCCATGAGGCGGTTTTTTCATATTCTTTTAGACGAACTAATCAAGCTAGCATTTATATTTGCAAGCGAAATCAAAATTTAAACTCATGTCAAAAATTAAAGTAGCCAATCCCGTAGTTGAAATGGACGGGGATGAAATGACTCGAATCATTTGGAAATTCATCAAAGACCAACTCATCCTTCCTTATTTAGACCTCGATATCAAATATTTTGATTTATCTGTCACCTCAAGAGATGCTACCGAAGATAAAATTACCATTCAAGCAGCGAATGCGATTAAAGAGCATAATGTAGGAATCAAATGTGCCACCATCACACCTGATGAAGCACGTGTTGAAGAATTTAATCTTTCCAACATGTGGCGCTCTCCAAACGGTACCATCCGTAACATTGTAGGTGGAACCGTATTTAGAGAACCTATCATCATGAGCAATGTGCCCCGTTATGTTCAAGGATGGACCAAGCCGATTTGTA
>JALQVM010000097.1 GCA_023263685.1 Flavobacteriaceae bacterium
TACATTCAAATTTACCCGAGTCGTTGTGAAGCATTTTTGGTTTTTCACTGTCTTGTGGAGTTAGTAATCCCAGTTCTATAAACAACTGACATCCGTTACAAACCCCCAATGATAGGGTATCGGGTCTATTGAAAAAAGAAGTCAACGCTTCCTTAGCTCGTGGATTGTACTTGATCGCTCCTGCCCAGCCTTTGGCTGATCCCAGTACATCAGAATTTGAAAATCCACCCACAGCGACTAAAAATTGGATGTCTTTTAAATCTTCTCTCCCTTCAATCAAATCGGTCATGTGAACATCTCGTACTTCAAAGCCACTCAAATCCATGGCATAGGCCATTTCTCTTTCCGAATTACTTCCTTTTTCTCGTAGTACTGCCGCTTTGATTTTTTTAGTCTTTGTGGCAGGGAGGCTACCGGTAAACCCTTGGGGAAATTCAAATTTTAAGGGCTGTTGGACCATATTTTCTCCACGTACCTCCGCTAGTCGGGGAGCTGTTTGCTTTTTTTCCAAGGCGGTTGAAGTCGACATCCAGGACGTTCTCAGTTTAGAAATGTCCAGAGCAAGACTATTAATTTGGAGATTTGTTCCCTGGTTGACTTCACCTAGTCGTGTGACTTCAATGCCTTGTGAGGCAAACAAAGCCGTCAGATCTTCTTTGGATTGCAACACCACTGCAGGTTTTTCAGAAAAAAGAATTTTTACCAATTCAGTTTCTTTGAAGTTGGAAAAATCAAGGGTCATCCCAACGGAGGTGGAAGGGAAACACATTTCGAGTAAAGTGGTAATTAATCCCCCCGAACCAATATCGTGTCCTGCTTCAATTATACCTTGTTTGATGAACGTTTGTAGGGTGTTAAAGGCTTTTTTGAAAAAGGCAGCATCCCTCACGGACGGGGTTTCTTTTCCTATGGCATTTAAATGTTGCGCAAAAGAGCTTCCTCCTAAGTGAAATTCGTCTTGACTAAAATCCAGATAGTAAATGGAACCGCCATCGAGTTGAGCCACAGGGGTCACTGTATTTTGAATCGTTGAGCAGGCTGCTGCTGCTGAGATGATAACGGTACCTGGTGCAATAACGTCTCCCTCTGGATATTTTTGTTTCATGGATAAGGAGTCTTTACCCGTAGGAATATTGATTCCTAAAGCGATTGCAAAGTTTGAACAGGCTTCAACCGCACGGTAAAGCCGCGCATCTTCCCCTTTGTTGTTACAAGGCCACATCCAGTTAGCCGATAAAGACACGCTTTTAAGTCCCTCCTCCAAGGGTGCCCAAACGATATTGGTTAAAGCTTCGGCTATGGAATTTATACTCCCTTTTGCAGGATCAATTAAACCACTAATGGGAGCATGTCCGATTGAGGTTGCAATTCCTTTAGACCCTGTATAGTCCAGGGCAATCACACCACAATTACTCAGGGGAAGTTGAAGTTCGCCCACCGTTTGCTGTTGCGCCACTCTTCCGCTTACACAACGGTCTACTTTATTCGTGAGCCAATCTTTACATGCTACGGCTTCCAATTGAAGAACAGCTTCGATATAGTTTTCTATCTGATCATTGCTGTAGCTAAGGGCTGAAAAATCTGCTGGAACCGTCTGATCTTCCATGAGAGTTTTCGGAGCACTACCGAACAAGGCAGATAAGGAAAGATCAACCGGTTTTTCTCCTGTTTTTTCTGAAACAAAACAAAAATGATGGTCTTCTGTTACCTCACCTACAACATAGAAAGGAGCCCGTTCTCGTGAGGCGATTTTTTCCAATAGCGCTGCATCTTCAGGAGCTAAAATAAGTCCCATGCGTTCCTGGGATTCGTTCCCGATGATTTCTTTGGCTGATAGGGTAGGGTCGCCCAAAGGTAACTCGTCGATATGAATCGTTCCCCCCGTATCTTCCACCAATTCAGAAAGGCAGTTCAGATGGCCCCCGGCTCCGTGGTCGTGGATGGAAACTATGGGATTGGTGGGAGCCTCAACCAGTGCTCGGATGGCATTCGCCACTCGCTTTTGCATTTCCGGATTAGAGCGTTGTACAGCGTTGAGTTCAATTGCACTTCCAAAAGCACCCGTGTCTGCAGAGGATACAGCAGCTCCACCCATTCCAATTCGGTAATTGTCTCCACCGAGTATGATGATTTTATCCCCCTTTTTGGGTGTTCTCTTTTGGGCTTGTTCTTTTTTTCCGTAACCGATCCCCCCGGCTAACATGATTACTTTGTCAAAACCTAACTTTTGCTCATTTTCTTGATGCTCAAAGGTTAATAAGGACCCTGCAATCAGAGGTTGCCCAAATTTATTACCAAAGTCTGAAGCGCCGTTAGAAGCTTTGATGAGAATGTCTATAGGAGTCTGATAAAGCCATTTACGTTCGGGAAAGGGACTTTTTTTTCGAGCCTCTTGAACGCGAGAGTAGGGAGTCATATAGACGGCTGTACCCGCTAAGGGTAAGGAACCTTGACCTCCGGCTAGGCGGTCTCTAATTTCTCCACCCGAACCCGTGGCTGCTCCGTTAAACGGCTCTACTGTGGTGGGAAAATTGTGTGTTTCAGCCTTTAGCGATATCACACTCTGTATGCTGTTTTTTTGGTAGGTACTGGGAACGTCCCCTTTTTGAGGAGCAAATTGCTCAATCTCTGGCCCTTCAATAAAAGCCACATTATCCTTGTAGGCAGAGACGATGGAATTGGGGTTTTCTTGGGAGGTTTTTTTGATCAGTTTAAAAAGGCTCGATTCTTTTTCTTCTCCGTCAATGACGTACTGCCCGTTAAAAATTTTATGACGGCAGTGTTCGGAATTTACTTGAGAAAAACCAAATACTTCCGAATCGGTAAGCGGTCGCTTGAGGGAGGTGGAAAGTTCGTTGAGGTAGGTAACTTCTTCTTCGCTTAAAGCTAACCCCTCTTCTTTGTTATAGGCTGCGATATCTTGAATTTGACGAACGCGTTCAGGTAAAATATCAACCTCGAAAAGGGCTTGAGTGAGGGTATCAAATAAAGCCACTAGCATGGGATCGGGATGTTTGATCCGGCTTTGAGCTTCATAAAACTCAATACGTTCTATCCCACTCAGTCCCATGTTTTGGGTAATTTCAACCGCATTGGTGCTCCAAGGAGTCACCATAGTGGCACGAGGACCGTAAAAGGATCCCTTGACCGTCGAAGTTTCCAAAAGTGGCTGATCACCGAATAACCAGCTTAATTTTTCTATTTGTGTGGAGGAGAGGGATTGGTTGCATTTTACTGCGAAAACTTGGACGGATGAATCGCCAAAAAAGAGGATCATGCGGATTAAATTAAAGTACAAAAATAAGGCATTCCGATCACATTATTAAGTCTTACTAAAAGCTAAAAAATGAAGTTATCTTCTATTTATTCACAGCTTTGTTTACCCTCGATTTTTGAATGCTTTTGATGCGTAATTTTTTGAATAATCAAGAAATTCGGATCGGAATAAAAGCTAGAAAAATCCTTATCTTGCTGTTCAATGTTTAAAGAAAATGGAAACAAAAATCCCCAACAATGCCCACAAAGACATTCCTGGAAATCCTTCTACAGCTAAAAGCAGCAGTCTAGGTCTACGAACTTCTGCAACTGCAGCCAGCTTGAAGGTTTTGAGTTTGGAAGAATGGAATTTTTGGCTACACAATGGTTATGTAGTCGTAAAGCAGGCCATCCCACACGAACAGGCCCAAAAAACAGCTGATTTTCTATGGGAATTTGAAGAAAAAGATCCCAATACACCCTCCACATGGTATACGGCTCCTCGTGCTGAGATGCAAATGAAGGAATTGCAAGGAACAGGAATGGTTGAGGTATATAACCATCAGTTGTTGTGGGAAAACAGACAAACCGATCGGGTGTACAATGCCTTTGCGGATATCTGGGGAACCGAAAAGCTCTGGGTTACCATTGACCGTGCCAATCTCAATTTTCCCATCCAACCGGGCTTTGAGTACCAAGGCTTTATTCACTGGGATTACGACCCTGAAACCAAACCTCAAAATGTACAAGGGGTGTTAGCTCTGGCCGATCAAACGGATCTTGATATGGGAGGCTTTCAATGCATTCCATGGCTCTACAGGAATTACGATTCGTGGAAGCTGACACAGCCCGAGGATCGCAACCGGTTTCAGCCCGATACCAAAGGCTTGGAACAACATCTGGTTAAAGTACCCTTAGAAGCCGGCGATTTGTTGATTTTCAATAGTCTTGAACCTCATGGTATCCGCCCTAATAATTCTAAAGATAAGGTCAGAATTGCACAGTACATCTCCATGATGCCAGCTGAAGAAAACAATGAGGCCTTGAAAGCATGGCGAATAAACGCATGGAAAAACAGAATTGCTCCTGAAGGTCACGCGTTTCCGGGGGACCCTAGAAAATGGGAACAAACCAAGTATTCAACCGCACAGCTCAGTCCCTTAGGGGAAAAGTTACTCGGACTTCGTTCATGGAACGGTAGCGATTAAATCACAATCATTAGAATCGAAAGCAGCATTCCTGCTAGGGTAAAATAGATTGCTTTTTTGAATATATTGGTATGGGGTAAAAACATCCAATAGGCAGAAAACACAAAGAATAACAAGGCTACTCCAAAAAATAAATTGAGGTAATACAAGGGGGAGTTGTTCGTGGCTTTGTGCATTTTTTCCATCATCCCCAATAATTTGGGAGGTTGGGCTTGTAGGTAAGAAAGTTCTCCCGTTTCACCGTTGTAGCTTATTTCTTTTGCTCCTCTGATTTCAGGGGGTGTTTCCAATCCTTTTTCAATCGTCCGTTCAATTTTAACGTACTTTTTGAAGGTGTCTGTGGTTCGATAGGTGAGGGTGATTCCGGTCAAGGCATACATAAACATGATCCCTGCTAAGAAAAAACCTAAATAGCGGTGGATGACTCTTACTTTGTTACTGGTTTGGATGGAATTTAGTTTCATTTGTTTAAGTTTAAATTATTTGATTAGTACGTTTAAAAACCTTGCTTAAGATTGGAGGGTTGTTGTTGAGCAGGGTCTTAATTTTTTAGTTTTTCGAGGGTTCATAGTGGGAATAAATTAAAGGAAAATTATTAAATTAAATTTTTTATCCAGTTCGATGGAGTTTGGCCATATAAAATCCATCAAATCCAGTTTGATGGGTCAATAGGGTTTGTTCTTTTTCAAGTTTAAAATTCTTCCCTGCGTTTGATAGTAAAAACTTCGCGATCTGGTCTTGATTTTCATTGGGAAAAATAGAGCAGGTTGCATACACCAATGCACCGCCGTTTTTAACCAAAGCAGCATTTTGTTCCAAGATTTGGAGTTGCAGTTGTTCCAAGACTTTTATTCGTTCTGGATTCATCTGCCATTTTGCGGCAGGGTTTCTTCTCAACACACCCAATCCGCTGCAAGGTGCATCGACAAGCACAACATCGGCAGCCCCTTCCAGTTTCGCATAGAGTTGAGAATCGGAGGTTGTTGAGGTTTCAATAATCGAAACACCACAGCGTTGGGCTCTTTTCTGAAGCTGGTCCAGCTTGTTTTGGTAGGGATCAAAAGCCATGATTTTACCTTTATTTTGCATTAAAGCTGCCATATGGAGACTTTTTCCACCACTACCAGCACATGCATCGACAAGGAGTGCTCCTTGTTTGGGGTCAACCCAATGCGCTACTTGTTGGGAATTGGCATCTTGAATTTCAAATTCCCCGTTGAGGTAAAGGGCATTTTGGCTGAGGTTTTGATGTTTTTCAAGGACTAGGGTTTCTGAATGAGTTGGCGCTTGAGAAGCATGAATGGAATACTCCTTTTTTAGTCGTTCGCCTAGGTTTAAGGGATCGACTTTCAAGGTATTTGCACGGAGTACTAAGGGCGCAATTTGGTTGAATGAGTGACATTCATTATTCCAAGTAGTTTCCTCAAAACTTTTGAGTCCCAATTCATCTAGCCAGTCGGGCAGGGACTCTCTGATTTTACGTTCAGTGGCTTTAGGGTCTAAGGGAAACTCAATTTGTGATTCTCCTACGGCTGAAAGTTCTTCCCAATCGGGTAGGTTTATGCCTTTGGTTCGCATCCAAACGCCTAAAAGTTCCCAGTAATAGTGTTTTGATTGAGTGTTAAGCCCACCAAGGTATTCATAGGTTCTTTTCCATCGAATGCAATCCAAAATAGCCTCTCCCAGCTGGCGTCGGTCTCTGGACCCCCAACTCCTATTTTGTTTTAACAAGGAAGTAAGACTAGGCCGAAGGGCCTCGTTTTTATGCAGAATTTGCTGAAGTCCCTCAACAATTCCTAAAGCAAGATTCCGATGAAGTTTCACTTAGGCAAAGGTAATTTTTATTTATTCTCCTTTTCCTGCTCTTTTTCTCTAGAACGATTCCGAATCCTGTTGAACATCACTTGATCAAATTCTTTTTCTTGATACAGTATGGTAAGCACAACCTTGGGCCTAATTGCTTTCAAAAGCTGTTGGTTACGGTCGTTTTTGAGGGTCATTCCCAATTGCTCAAATCGATAATAGTCGTTGATGTATCTGGATGCACTTTCAGAAGAAATGGTATCAAATGCCTGACTTAAGCTATTTCTTACGTTTCGTTTAGGGAGCCATACCTCATTGTGGTATTTGTTTTCAGATTCTTCAAAAAGGGCTACAAAGATTTCTTTTTCTGTGGGGTTGAGTTCGG
>JALQVM010000098.1:0-6133 GCA_023263685.1 Flavobacteriaceae bacterium
AACAAGCGTGGGAAAAGGAATAAGGTTTTCCAGACGCAATTCCTCTACAGTAAATTCGGTAACCCCTATCCCGATCTTTCGAAGGCTTTCGGCTACTTTATCCCCGGCTCCGTTCAGGTAAGCCACTTCCTTAACCTTGGTGTCAAAATTGATTTTTACCCCTTTGGACGTGTTGGGCTCAAGAAGGTATTGTCTGGGAATGTGAGGATAGTCAATTTCAGTTAATTTCATCTGATGGGGTATTCCATTACTCACTACCGTTGCACTAAATTCTGCGGTACCATTTCCTTCCGGCGGGAAGACTTGAAATTCATATTCGGTTGTGGCTCCAGCAACCATAGGCTTTAATTTTTGTTCTTTCGGACTGACGCTCCAAGATTCAGGAACCTGGAGCTGGACCTTTCCCTCCTTTACTTCAGTATGTGCTTGCACTTGGAGTCGGACTGTTTTCGAAGTGTTTGATTCAAAAAAATAGATCTCGTCACTTAATTGCGTAGTGAGTTTCGGGAGCAATTGAAAATCAGCGACCACTTCTCCTGCTACACGGTCTGTTGTGCGATAGGTCAAAGGAACCTGAAAAGGGATACGAACATTTTCAACAGTCAAATGAAAAGTAACTTGTATTGGATTAGGGGTCATCGCTTCTCCTTTTAAATCTAAACGGGACACTTTATAGTTTCCTAAACTTCCTTTTTCTAAAAGCCAATAGGGTGTCGTGAGTTCGTTGGGAAGGGTCAACGAATAGGATTTTTCCCAGCTGAGGTTAGGGGCTAAGGTAGTGTTGACCTCTAAATCAATTGCTCCCTTGAGGTGATCTAAAGCGATTTTAAGCGGACTGGGGTTGAGTATTTTTAAAGTAGTGTTTAGCTTGTTTCCCGCCACTGCCGTCGGTATTTGACTGTTGAATTGGAAGCGTAAACCGATACTGTTTTTGATCATCTCACCCAGCTCATCCAACTTAATTGAACGCCAATGCGAGTCTTCAAGGGCGGATACGGCTGTATAGAGGTTAACTAATTGGGCAACGTTTTTATACGGTTTTTGAAAATCAAAATTTGATAAAAGTTGTTCGGTTAGCTTATGAATACGCTCTCCTCCTTGCAAGCGCTTCCAACTGGTATCAATTCCAGACAGCGGATGGTCTGCGGTAGGCTTTTCTCCATTAATCCATTCCAAATATTCGAGTTGACTTCCGAGTTCAGGGGAACTTCCAAATCCTTGTGACTTGTGTTGACTTCTGCTTACTGCGGCTACTTCGGCATTGGTTCGTCCTAAGATAAAATCCGTTGGATTGCTTTCCAGCGCTATCATGTTTGATTTGTCTGCAGCTTCAAAACGCTCCCTGCTTCCGTATGCCCACCATGAGGTATTGTAAAATTGTCTTTTGGGTTGCCATAGTGATACTTGATCCAATTGTTCAGGAAAGGCCGTCGGATCGTTAGCCAGATTAAAGGCTTCTAGGCTGAGCATGGCCGAACTGGTATGATGCCCGTGGGTACTTCCTGGAGTTCTGTGATCAAAACGATGGATGATGATATCCGGTTTAAATTGTCTGATTCTGAATACAATTTGGGAAAGCACCTCGTTTTTATCCCAAATGCTAAGGGTTTCTTCGGGGTTTTTGGAATAGCCAAAGTCATTGGCTGTAGTAAAGAATTGCTCCCCTCCATCTATTTTTCGTGCGCCTAACAATTCATGCGTTCGAATGAGCCCAAGACCCTCTCTTAGTTCTGTTCCAATAAGATTTTGCCCACCATCACCTCTTGTCATGGACAAATAGCCGGTACGGCTGTTGTAATGGTTAGAGAATAATGAAATTAATCGGGTATTTTCATCGTCTGGGTGGGCGGCGACATAAAGAACAGAACTCAGGGTGTTGAATTTCTTTAATTGTTTATATAGCGCACCGCTGCTCTGAGAAAAAATAAATTGAGTGCTAAATACGAGTAAAGTATAAAATGATTTCCGCATGGTTTTTAATTTAGTCCTAATGAGTCTCTAAAACGCTCTTCTCCTAAATGATTGAGTTTCCAATACGGTAATTTTACCGTTTTGATTTTAGTGGCTCTAGTGGTGTACTCTTGGTTGTTTGTGTCCCTTTCTTCCCACCCGATAATTTGATAAGGAGCTTCTTTTTCAAACGAAAGGGTTAAGATTCGATTTAATTCTTTATAACGGAGCTGATACACAGCGTGTGTTTCCTTGTCCTCTAGAGTAGCTGTTGCCTCATAAAACTTGATGGGTTTATGCTGCAGACGTATATATTCAAAAGCAGGAAGGACTTCCAAGGGACCTTGGGGAAGAAGGGTGGGGTTGGTTCGGATCAAATGCCATAAAGCGTCTTCTGTTTGTCCATTCTTAAGGGTGAGTTGCTGGTCGGCTTCTCCCTCAAAGTAGGAATGACTTTGGATTTGAAGCCTGTTTTTTTTATTCAGCTGAAGATAGACTTGTCCACACCATTCTTGAATTGAGGTAGTAATTTTTGCCAAAGGATCCGTTTCTTCGAGGTAGGTAAAAGAACTGTTCATAATGGAATAGGGGTAAATTCCGGTCACAAAGTTTTTGGTTCGATTGAGTTTTAAAACTGTTTTTGATTGCGCAGATTTTTGGTTTGCCTTCACTTGGGCATCAGTCAAAAAATCTTCGGTAACATAGATCAATACAGCAGTACCCTCTCGCGGTTCTCCATAGCGTGATTGAGTAAGGGCAAAGCTGCTTATCTCAGCCGTACCGTCAAACCAATAGGTTTTGAAGTCGGAAGAAAGATCAACTACTTGACTTGAATTTTCACTTGTATGGGGAGTTTGGCATCCTATATACAATGCTAAAAAACAAAGAGAAAGTTGTTTCATGTGGATGAAGGTATTGGATTTTTTAAAATGATTTTTCAATTCGTTATGATTTCTTCCAATTTTTCTACTAGCTGAGCCACGGGCAAGCCAATGATGTTGGTGTAACTTCCTTGTATTGAATGAATGTAATGCATGCCAAATGCATCTTGAATTCCATAGGCTCCCGCTTTGTCCAGAGGGGATGCTGTCGCCACATAGGCTGCAATGGCTTCTGGGTTGAGTTTGGAGAAGTTTACTTCTGAAGTACAGCAAATACTGTCCCAGCTGTTTTTTTGTAAAAATCCTACTGCCGTCATAACCTGGTGCGAAGTGTCTGAAAGTGCGTTCAGCATTTGCGTAGCTTCGGCCGTGTTTTTTGGCTTTCCAAGGCATTGGTTTTGATGCCAAACAATAGTGTCTGCGGTTATTACGATTTGTTTTTCCTGAAGCGTGGATTTGAAAGGTTCTGCCTTGAGCTTTACCAGATACTCTACGATAGCCTGGCCAGAAAGCGATTTTGGGTAAACCTCTTCCACCGGAATCACTTTTTGTGTAAAGGGAATTCCCAGTTGTTCAAAAAAAGCTTTTCTTCTGGGTGATCCCGAAGCTAAAATAATTTCGTAGCCTTTTACATCCATTTCATTAATCTTTGCCAGCCCCTATATCCAAACTCCATTTGCCTTGTACTCGTAACACCTGCTCTATGAGTTCTCGCACACAGCCTTTCCCTCCTTTTTTGTGGGAAATATAATCAGCCCTAGCTTTTACGTCAGGGACAGCATCGGCAGGGCAACAGCCCAGACCTACTTTTTCCATCACAGGAATATCGGGGATGTCATCGCCGATATACAGAATTTCCTCCGCTTTAAGGTCGTAATTGTCCATTAGATCCTGATAGGCATCCAGTTTGTGATGTGCACCGAGATAAATATCAAAAACACCTAATTCTTTAAAACGTTCGCGAACAGCTTCGTTTCTACCCCCTGTAATAATGGCAATTTTAAATCCTTTCAGCAGTGCACATTTTATGGCATAGCCGTCTTTGGTGTCAAATGAGCGAAGCAGCTCCCCGTCGGAGTGGATTAAAATTTTACCGTCGGTAAGGACGCCGTCTACATCAAAAATGAAGGTTTTGATATTGGGCAACAGCTGTTTGTAGTTTTTCATTGTTTATAGTGATTGATAATAAGATTGGTAAAATCTTGGTAGAGCTTTCGGAGCTCCTGATGCTCTAGGATACTCAGGTGGGCGTCTATCGTATGCTGGTCTTCACGCAAGGCAGGGCCCGTTTGAGCCGCGCTGGGATGGAGTGTGTCCAATTTAGCTACTGTTTCTTGAATCAAGGGCTTTAAAAGTTCAAAGGGGAGTTGGTGTTGCTTGCAAAGTTGGGCAGCTGCTGTAAACAGATGATTGGTAAAATTGTTTACCAAAACAGCAGAAAGATGAATGACTTTACGTTGTGTTGAATCCAAACGGACGGGATTGGCTTGTATTGCTGACGCTAGTTTTTCTAAAAGCAGCAAGTCGTTGGCGTTGGAAGCTTCTATACCAATGGGGAGGGCTGAGAAATTGGTTTTACGACCCTCGCTAAAACTTTGAATGGGATAAAAAACACCCTTTCTGTGGTGCTTTGGCAAAATCGTTAAATCAGTGGCCCCAGAGGTGTGAACTACCAAAGAATTTTTAGGGAGTTTGGTGCTGATGGATTTGATGGAAGCATCCGTTACAGCCAACAGGAAGCAGTCTACCGAAACCAGTTCTTCGGTAGTGTGAGCGATAGACACACCTTTAGTAGAAAAAGGAACTGAGCCAGAGCGAATCATCCATTGTACGAGTTCAAGTTCTGGACAGGCTGAAAATACATTGTAAAGTTGTTGCCCTAGCTTTCCTGATCCGATTAAAGAGAGTCTCATAGATAACTGTAAAAATAAGAAAACCTGAAGGAGAAGTCACTACTTACGAATCATTTATGGCAAATGGTTCAAAAGTGATCCTAAGGCTGTGGTAGGGGATTAGTTAAAAAGTTCATTTTTTTAGAATATTTCCATACCTTTAAAAGACCAAATTCTTACCAATGAAACTCTACACTTCCATTAAGCGCTTCTATCTCAATCACTTTTATTTACTGATCCCTCTAGCCATCATTCTTTTATCCTGTATTGGAGGTTTTGCAGTTTATTTTATTACAGCCAAGGGCATGTCTGCAGTTAATTTCATCCAAATGTTGCTATGTGTGGCCGGAGCGATATTTTATTTGACCAGCGTTTTGGGTCAAATGCCCAAAAAAGTGAGCTTTACGTTTCTTTTTTATGGATTGCTTCTTGAGCTGATACTGTTAGGATATAATTTGATTTTTTAATCAGAGCTTCGGTTCTTTTATTTGCTTGACATACTGTATATTTGCAGCCTGAAAGATGCCGTTTTGATGAAAGACCGCTTGGTAAACTTACTATTCTCCACCCGTTTAACGGCCTTATTGTTTTTGTTGTATCCTGCTGCCATGGCTTTCGGTACTTTTATCGAAAGTTGGTATAGTACAGACACCGCAAAAATTTGGATTTACAATGCCTGGTGGTTTGAATTGTTGATGGTGTTGATGGCGGTCAATTTTATAGGGAATATTTTTAAATATCGTTTGCTGCGAAAAGAAAAATGGGCGGTACTTGCCTTACACCTTTCATTTTTATTGATTCTATTAGGAGCATTTGTAACCCGCTATTTGGGTTACGAGGGGGTGATGCCCATACGCGAAGGCGTCACTGAAAATCATTTTCTGTCAGAAAAAACCTACCTCACTGTTTATGTGGATGGAGAAATTGAGGGCCAACCCAGAAGGAAAAAACTTGAAGGAGATCTTTTGCTTTCGGAGCATGTCAACAACAATTTCAGTTGGGAAAACGATTTTAACGGTCAAGCGTTTCGTATTCGATACCTGGATTTTATAGAAAATGCTACCGAAGGTTTGGTACTGGATGAAGCTGGAGAGCGTTATTTAAAAATAGTTGAAGCAGGAGATGGAAATCGACACGATCATTACCTTAAAGAGGGGGAGATCGTCAACATTCACAACATTTTATTTACCCTAAATAAACACCAAGAAGGAGCAATAAACATTACATTGGAAAAGGGACTTTACACCATTGATTCCCCCTTTGGTGGGCAATTCATGAGGATGGCAGATCAATTTCAGGGAACCTTAGAAGCCAATCAAGAAAGTCCGTTGCAATTGAGATCATTGTACAGTTTACCCAACTTTCAATTTGTCATTCCTGAGCCTGCACTACGAGGCAGATTTGATATTG
>JALQVM010000098.1:6143-6434 GCA_023263685.1 Flavobacteriaceae bacterium
TAAAGGCTGATGGGCAAGGAGAGGCCATGCAAAATGCTTTAAAATTAGAAGTTCTTACGGAAGGCGAATCTGCACAGATCACCTTGTTGGGAGGTAAAGGGGTTACGAATGATCCCAAACAGCTTAGCCTTGGGGGCTTGGATTTCTTTATGCAATTTGGATCCCTACCCGTTGAGCTGCCTTTTGCTATCCGTTTAAATGATTTTATTGCTGAAAAATACCCGGGTACTGAGAGCAGCTATGCCTCGTTTATGAGTAAAATTACCGTTGAAGATGATGAGGTGTTTGATT
>JALQVM010000099.1 GCA_023263685.1 Flavobacteriaceae bacterium
AAGAGGAAGCGCTGCGATTAGGGCATAACTTCATTGGTACTGAACATTTGATGCTTGGAATTTTAAGAGATGGAGGAGGAAAAGCGATCGCAATTTTAAATGCTATTGAAGTAAACCTGGAAGAGTTAAGGCGAAAAGTAGAAATACTGAATCCCGCTACTTTAGAAAACACGCAAACACTAAACGATAAAAAAAATCTTCATTTAACACGGCAAGCAGAACGCGCATTAAAAACAACCTTTTTAGAAGCAAAGCTTTTTCAAAGCGAATTGATCAATACCGTTCATCTGTTGTTGTGCATCCTGCGAAATGAAAACGACCCCACTACTAAATTACTCTCCATGCAAAACATAGATTACGACATCGTTAAAGAGCAGTTTAAATTAATGCTCGCCAACGATGCCGATTCTTACGAAGAACTTCCTACCTCCTCTTCCTTTTCGGATGAAAAAGAAAACGAGGGAGAAGGCAAGGAAAACCCATTTATTCCTACCTCAGAAGCCAAAGGCACGAAGAAAACAAAAACTCCCGTACTGGATAATTTTGGAAGAGACTTGACTGCTTTAGCAGAACAAGACAAACTTGATCCTGTGGTGGGTAGAGAAAAAGAAATCGAACGCGTTTCGCAGATCTTAAGCAGACGTAAGAAAAACAACCCCATGCTTATTGGTGAACCGGGGGTGGGTAAATCTGCTATTGCTGAAGGATTGGCATTGCGTATTATCCAAAAACGCGTTTCACGAGTCCTTTACAACAAAAGAGTCATTACGCTAGACCTCGCAAGTCTTGTTGCTGGAACGAAGTACAGAGGACAATTCGAAGAGCGGATGAAAGCGGTAATGAATGAATTAGAAAAAAATGAAGACATCATCCTTTTTATAGATGAAATTCATACCATAGTAGGTGCTGGAGGAGCAACGGGAAGCCTGGATGCTTCCAATATGTTCAAACCTGCATTGGCTCGAGGTGAAATTCAATGCATAGGTGCCACGACCTTAGACGAATACCGTCAGCACATTGAAAAAGACGGTGCCTTGGAACGCAGATTCCAAAAGGTGTTGGTGGAACAGACCAGTCCTGAAGAGACTCTGGAAATCCTCGTCAACATCAAAGAACATTATGAAAATCATCACAACGTAAATTATACCGATGAGGCGTTAAAAGCTTGTGTGGATTTGACTGATCGCTATATGTCGAACCGCTTTCTTCCAGACAAAGCTATTGATGCCTTGGATGAAGCCGGATCCAGAGTACACATAAACAATATGAGTGTGCCCCAAGAGGTGGTAGATCTCGAGGCCCAACTGGATCAGGTTAGGGATTTAAAAAATTCAGTGGTTAAAAAACAAAAATACGAAGAAGCGGCTAAACTCAGAGACGATGAAAAACGCGTAGAACGCTCCTTGATTGAGGCTCAAGAACGCTGGCAAGAAGATTCCAAACTGAACCGAGTTACGGTCAATGAAAATGATATCGCCGACGTCGTCTCCATGATGACCAATATTCCCGTCAATAAAATTGTGAAGTCTGAAAAGAATAAACTTTCCATGCTTTCCAAGGTAATTGGGGAAAAACTCATCGGACAAACCGATGCCATTGAAAAAGTAGTGAAAGCCATTCAACGAAACCGTGCTGGATTAAAAGCACCTGACAAACCCATTGGTTCCTTTATATTCCTAGGGCAAACAGGTGTGGGTAAAACACAACTTGCTAAAATACTCGCCTCAGAAATTTTTGATTCGGAAGAAAATCTGATCCGCATCGATATGAGCGAATACATGGAAAAGTTTGCGATTTCAAGACTTATCGGTGCTCCTCCGGGTTATGTAGGGTATGAAGAGGGAGGACAACTCAGCGAAAAAGTAAGACAGCGTCCCTATTCTGTGATTCTATTAGATGAGGTAGAAAAAGCACATCCAGATATTTTCAACATGCTCCTCCAAGTTTTGGATGATGGATTTTTGACGGATAGTCTTGGAAGAAAAATCAACTTCCAGAACACCATCATCATCATGACTTCTAATATTGGAGCGCGTCAAGTAAAAGATTTTGGAAGAGGTTTAGGCTTTGAAACGGCTTCACAAAAAGCTCAATCCGCTGACATCGAAAAAGGAGTTATCGAAAAGGAATTGAAAAAAACGTTTTCGCCTGAATTTTTAAACCGTATAGATGATATCGTAATTTTCAATTCTTTGGAACAAAAGGACATTCGAAAAATTGTTGATATTGAACTAAAAGACTTACTCCTGAGAATTGAAAAAATTGGGTATTCCATAGAAATTTCTGAGGAAGCTAAGGATTTTCTTTCGGAGGAAGGATTTGATAGCAAATACGGTGCAAGACCATTAAACAGAGCTATTCAAAAGCATGTGGAAGATTTAATTGCTGAGCATGTCGTCAACAATTCCTTAAAAGAAGGAGATAAAATCGAAGTCAACCGAAATAAGGATGGAAACGCTTTAGAATTGAAAATCAACCAAAAAACGGAGGCACCCTCCTCTTAAACGAATCTTTATATCAAATGAATGACATCAGCTGAGGTTTTAGCGGTGTCATTTTTTTGTTTTATTTTATTTTCTACCCTAGTCAAATAGTACTATTTTTGGGCTGTTTAAAAAAACCTGCCTTTAAAGGCACAACTTATTTTGGGTGAATACACATAAGAAAGTTTTAAAGTTTGGAGGGACATCGGTTGCAAATTCAGAGAGTCTTTCCCATGTAATCGAAATTTTAAAAAAATCAAACGAAAAACAGTACGTTGTTGTTTCGGCATTGGGTGGCATTACCAACCTACTCGTGTCTATGGCAGAACAAGCCAGTGCCGGCGAAGCTGGATTTCAAAGCACCCTAGCAACTATTGAAGAGCGTCACCTCAATCCCATACTGCACTTTATTCCGGTAACGAACCAAAGCGAGGTGATTAGTTTTCTTAAAGCACAATTAAACAGCCTAGAAGAACTGTTAGAATCCATTTATACCCTGAGAGAGCTCACCCCTAAAAGCCTTGCCAAGGTGTCCAGTTTTGGAGAGATACTTTCCAGTAAAATCATTTACAAAATTCTGGAACACCAAGGGCTTGATGTACAGCTTAAAGACAGTCGAGAGCTTATTTTTACTTGTGAAGTCAACGAAAGAGAAATCGTGGATCACAAAAAAAGTAGCGCAGCGCTGCAAGAATTTGAAGCCAAAAATTCCCATGCCCTTGTTCTAGTTCCTGGTTTTATTGCTACGGATGAAAATGGAGACATCACGACTTTAGGCCGTGGAGGTTCAGATTACACTGCCTCCTTACTCGCAAATTATTTGAATGCCTCCTTGTTGGAAATTTGGACTGACGTTAGTGGGATGTTTACAGCTCACCCGAATTTAGTAGCACAAGCCATGCCCATCCCTAGACTTTCCTACCAAGAGGCAATGGAATTATCCCATTTTGGCGCTAAAGTTATTTACCCCCCTACCCTTCAACCCTTAATTGAAAACGGCATACCCATTGTGATAAAAAACACCTTTGATGCCGCTGCACCGGGTACACAAATTGATAAAGTAGGAACCTCAGAAGGAGGAAACGGAACCGTCGTTAAAGGCGTCAGTCATATTGAAAAAGTGGCCTTAATCAATCTTGAAGGTAGTGGTATGATTGGTATACCAGGCTTCTCGAAGCGGTTGTTTGAATGTCTATCACTCAAACAAATCAACATCATCATGATTACCCAGGCTTCCTCAGAACATTCCATTTGTATCGGAGTGCGCATGGAAGATGCCGAGGAAGCTAAAAAAGCGATCGATAGCCAGTTTGAATTTGAAATCAGTCTTTCCAGAGTAGAACCTGCTAAGGTTGAAACCCATATGACCAATATCGCTGTTGTGGGCGATCACATGAAAAAACATCAAGGGATTAGCGGGAAACTCTTTAGTAGCCTAGGAGCAAACAACATCAATATTAGAGCGATTGCCCAAGGAGCCTCCGAAAGAAACATCTCAATTATTATTGATGAACGCAACACCCAAAAGGCATTAAACACCATTCATGAGAGCTTTTTTGAAACCCAAACCAAAGAATTGAATTTATTCATCACGGGCGTGGGAAATGTAGGTGGAAAATTATTGGAACAAATCAAACAACAAGAAGCCTATCTTCTTGAAAACTTGAGACTCAAAGTTCGTGTAATTGCCTTGTCCAATTCAAGAAAAATGGTTTTGAGTGAAGTTCCTCTGGAATTGGATGAGTGGAGAGCAAAATTGGAAGCAAGTGAAATTAAAGCGGATCGAGTCGCGTTTTTTGAACACATTAAAAAATTGAATTTAAGAAATAGCATCTTCGTTGACAATACTGCAAATGAAGAAATCGCTGGGGAGTACAAAAATTTCTTAGAACACAATATTGGGGTGGTAACCTGTAATAAAATTGCTTGTGCCAGTACCTTAACCAATTACAAAGAACTTAAAAAAACTGCCCGTAGATTTGGCACTCCGTTCCTGTTTGAAACCAATGTTGGAGCGGGACTTCCAGTGATTGACACCTTGAATAACCTTATTGCATCGGGAGATGAGATTCAAAAAATACAAGCCATCCTTTCAGGGAGTTTAAATTTTATTTTCAACCATTTTACTACCCAAACGAGTTTTGAAAGTATCGTGAAAACGGCACAAAAAGAGGGCTATACGGAACCCGATCCCAAAATAGACTTGAGCGGGGTGGACGTGGCAAGAAAAATTTTAATTCTGGCTCGTGAAAGTGGTTTTGAATTGAATTTAGAAGACATCCAAAACCAGTCTTTTCTTCCTAAAGAAGTACTTGATACCACTACGAATGATGCTTTTTTTGAAGGTTTAAAAAATCATGAGGCGCATTTTCAATCGATCTTAAAAAATGCGGAAGACAAAAACTGTCGTCTAAAATATGTTGCCCAATTAGAAAACGGCAAAGCCAGTGTGGGGCTACAAGAAATCGATCCTGCACACGACTTTTACAACCTAGAGGGTAGCGATAACATCATATTGTTTTATACCAATCGATATAAAAACCAACCCCTAATTGTCAAAGGGGCAGGTGCAGGTGCTGAAGTAACCGCAGGTGGAATTTTTGGAGATATTATCAGAATCGGAAAAAGCTAAAGATGAATCAAATTGAAATTTTTACTCCGGGTAGTGTCGCTAACATTTCATGTGGTTTTGATGTGCTTGGATTTTGTTTGGATCCCGTTGGGGATATTATGCGAATCTCCAAAACAAAAACCCCAGGCGTACGTATAGGAACAATAAAGGGGCAAGACCTCCCTACTGATCCAGAAAAAAATGTAGCCAGTGTCGCCGGTATGGCCTTACTCAAAGAAACCCCTACTGCGTTTGGATTTCAAATTGATATTGATAAAAAAATTAAACCGGGTAGTGGTGTGGGGAGTAGTGCTGCCAGTGCAGCCGGTGCAGTTTTTGGCATCAACCAATTGCTTGGAGCACCCTATACCAACAACGAATTAATTCGTTTTGCATTAGCAGGAGAAGCCATTGCCAGTGGTGCCGCCCATGCAGACAACTTGGCTCCCGTCCTTTTGGGTGGATTTACCCTTGTGCGCAACAATGCAACACTTGATGTAATCAAACTGCCCAATCCTCCAGAGCTGGTAGCTACTGTGATTCACCCAAACATTGAATTAAAAACAAGTCACTCAAGAGCGATCCTAAAAACGACCGTTCCCTTATCCAAAGCGATAGAACAATGGGGCAATTTGGGAGCTTTTGTAAGTGCCTTGTATACAGAAGACTACGATCTACTCTCTAGAAGCATGGAAGACAAGGTAATCGAGCCCTATCGCGCCATGCTGATCCCCAAATTTGAACAAACACGACAAGCAGCTTTAGCATCAGGTGCCCTTGGGAGTGGTATCTCGGGGTCAGGGCCTTCGATATTTGCCTTATCACGCGGAATGGAAACCGCTAAAAAAGTGGGAGAGGCAATGTCTGAAGTCTACAAACAGTTGGATTTAGACCATCAATTGTACTACTCTAAAATCAATACAACAGGCATTAAAATTCTAAACCAATCATGAAGTACTACAGTTTAAATTACAATTCTTCCTCTGTAGGTTTTTTAGAAGCGGTTCGGAAAGGACTTGCGCCAGACAAAGGCCTGTATTATCCGGAAACCTTACCCACCCTCTCCAAAGATTTTATTGAACACATCCCCGAAATGAGTGCTCACGAATTGGCATTCCATGCGATAG
The DNA here is from genome assembly GCA_023263685.1 of Flavobacteriaceae bacterium. Lineage (GTDB taxonomy): Bacteria > Bacteroidota > Bacteroidia > Flavobacteriales > Flavobacteriaceae > MS024-2A. The sequence goes on from JALQVM010000099.1 coordinate 6,222, forward strand.
CACCCTTTGTTGGAGACGACATTCCAAAAGATCGCCTGAAAACCATCGTGGAAGAAACCTTGAGTTTTGATTTTCCCATAGTACCCATCACCCAATCTGTTGCAAGTTTGGAACTGTTTCAGGGGCCTACCT
>JALQVM010000009.1 GCA_023263685.1 Flavobacteriaceae bacterium
TGGAGTTTTTCAAGACGATGGGGGAGATCGTGAAGAACGTTACATTTACATTCCCTACACCACACGTCAATTGTTAGAAAAAAGCAACGATAAAGTAGATCAAATTATCGTAACCTTCCCCAAAGAATTGGGCCATGCAGGGGCCATTGCACTAGAGACTTCTCTTAAAAAATATTTTAAAGACAAAAAATCCATAGATCCTAGAGATCCAAACGGCATCTACTTCCAAAACCTGACAGACGATTTAAAACAAAGTCAACAATTTGCTGTGGTCTTACAGTTAATTGTGAGTTTTGTAGGTTTAGGGACCTTGATTGCTGGAATTATTGGAATTTCCAACATCATGGTTTTCGTCGTAAAAGAACGCACCAAAGAACTAGGTATTCGCAAAGCGTTAGGCGCAACACCAAGGTCAGTGATTCAGATGATTCTTCAAGAATCTGTATTCATTACCACCATTTCGGGTTATGTAGGATTGTTTTTAGGAATCATGGTATTAAGGAATATTGGGCTTAAACTGGAAGATTACTTTATTAAAGATCCCTATATCGATTTTGGAACGGCCCTCGCCGCGACCTTTGTGCTGATTCTTTTTGGAGCCGTTGCAGGCTATATACCTGCCAAAAGAGCTTCTAGTATTAAACCCATAGTTGCCCTTAGAGATGAATAGTTTAAAAGTACTTTTTGACCGGGACACTTGGCAAGAAATTTTCGGATCCATTGCTAAAAATAAAACACGCACCGTCATTACCGTTATTGGTGTTTTGTGGGGGATTTTTATTTACGTCGCCCTTTCAGGAGCGGCAAAGGGATTGGACAATGGCTTTGAACGTCAGTTTGAAAATATTGCCATGAACTCCATGTTTGTTTGGGCTCAACGAACCAGTATTCCTTATGAAGGTTTTAAAATAGGCAGAAGTATAGATCTTAAGCTTTCTGATATTGAGGTTTTGAAAAGACGCGTACCCGAAATTGAATTTATTGCTCCAAGAAACGCGCGTGGTGTGTTTGGAGGTTCAAGCCCTCAGGTGGTTAGAAACAATAAATCCAGTAATTACAATGTGTACGGAGATTTTCCCGTTTATACCAAAATTGCAACAAAAAAAATCTATGAAGGGGGTCGCTTTATCAATGATGAAGACATCAAATACAAGCGTAAAGTTTGTGTGATCGGAGAGCGTACCCAAACCGAATTATTTGAAAAAGACGAAAACCCCATAGGGCAATACATCCGAATTGATAATATCTATTTTCAAGTGATCGGGGTGCATAAGTTTGTTCCTGGGGGAGGTTTTGAAAGTGATGGTGATATATTTATCCCCTTTGAGACCTACCGGCAAATCTACAATTCAGGAGACAGTGTGCAATGGTTTACCATAGCAGCTTATGATGATGCCGATGTAGTGGAAGTTGAAAAAGACATTAAAGCAGCCTTAAAACGCATTCACAGGGTTTCTCCAGACGACGATCGTGCCTTTGGAGGATTTAATTTAGGGGAAATTTTCAACAAGATCGTTGGGTTTTCTAAAGGGATGACCTTATTGTCCCTGATAGTAGGTATTGCGACCATCATTGCGGGAGTAATCGGCATTGGAAATATTTTATTGATATCAGTTAAAGAACGAACCAAAGAATTGGGAGTTCGTCGGGCATTGGGTGCCACACCCTCCGAGGTTAGAAACCAAATCATCATTGAATCTGTTTTTTTAACCGTTATTGCAGGAATTCTGGGAATTATTTTAGGGGCTTTTGCCCTTGCTGGAATCAATGCTGCCACCATGGATTTAACAGATTTTCCTTATACCAATCCGACCGTGCCCATTCCCTATATTTTGGCAGCCTTATTCATTATGGTGTTTTTAGGCACCTTGATAGGATTAATACCCGCTCAACGAGCAGTAAGCATTAAACCCATAGACGCATTAAGAGAAGAATAACAAAAAAAGTATATACCTAAACATTATGAAGATTTTAAAATACCTCGGAATTACAGCAGTCATTTTAGGCGCTTTATTCGCCACGGCATATTTTATCAAAACCAACAATAAGTCTGTAATAGAATACGACACTGAATCTGCCCTGATTACTAGCATTGAAAAGAAAACGGTGGTTACGGGTAAAGTTATTCCTGAGGATGAAGTGGAAATTAAGCCCCAAATTCAAGGAATCATCGAAGGCCTTTTTGTAGAAGAAGGAGATCTTGTTCAGACCGGAGATTTATTGGCAAAAATCAAAGTTGTGCCCAATGAACAAAATTTAAACAGTGCCAGTGGAAGACTTCAAAATTCAAAAATTGTATTGAATAATGCTAAAATTGAATACGACAGAAATAAAGACCTATTAGATAAAGGAATCATTTCCCAACAACAATTTCAGACAGTCGAATTGCAATACAATCAAGCATTACAAAGTGTGAGTAATGCCGCTTCTGATTTGGAAATTATTCGTTCGGGATCCGCAGGGGGTGCTGCCTCAGCAAATACCAATATTAGAGCTACAGTACCTGGAACGGTCTTGGAAATTCCAGTGGAAGAAGGTTTTCAGGTTATTGCCAGTAATAGTTTCAATGCTGGAACTACCATTGCAACTATAGCCGATATGAAAAAAATGATTTTTGAAGGAAAGGTAGACGAGGCTGAAGTGGGCAAACTACGAGTAGGGATGCCCCTAGAAGTCAATTTAGGAGCCATTGAAGACCAATCCTTACAGGCCGAGCTTAAATTTATTGCCCCTAAAGGAAATGAAGAACAAGGAGCGGTTCAGTTTATTATTGAGGCCGATTTGTTTTTGAACGATTCTATTTTTATCCGTGCAGGCTACAGCGCAAATGCCTCTTTGATCCTTGAGAAAAAAGACAGTATCATGGCAATATCTGAGGCCTTGTTGCAATTTGACAGAGAAACCGAAAAACCCTACGTACAAGTGTTGATCGGAGCGCAGGAATTTGAAAGACGGGATGTGGAGATCGGAATATCTGACGGGGTCCATGTGGAAATTCTTTCTGGAATTACGATGGAAGATAAGATCAAGGTTTGGAATAAAACCGAACCGATTAAAAAAGGAGATAAAGACTCAGATGAGGATAACAACTAAAACCTATGCGTTTGAGAACCGTATTAATATTGATCAAAAAAACCTCAAATTCAAAATATGAAAAACAGTAAACTAGGTTTAACAACAGCCTTAGTGCTAATCACATTTGCGCTTACTGCTCAAATGAGAGAGTACACTTTGGAGGAGTGTATCCTCATCGCCTTAGACAAAAACATCAGCATCAAACAATCAGAGCTTGATTTAGAATCTTCAGAAATCGATAAAGCCGACGCCATAGGTAATTTTCTCCCAAGATTTAATGCCCAATCTCAACACATCTGGAATAATGGGTTAAGTCAAAACATTACCAACGGTTTGATTGAAAATCTAACAACCCAATTTTCTTCATTTGGTGGAAATTTGGGAGTGACCCTTTTTAACGGAAGACAAAACATCAACCAATTGTCTCGAGCAAACTTAAACATGTTGGCACGTCAGTATCAATTGGAGGACATGAAAGACGACATCAGTCTTTTTGTGGCAAATGCCTACCTGCAAGTGATGTTTAACAAAGAGTTAGAGCAGGTTCAACGCTTCCAACTTGAGCTGTCCAAACAAGAACGGGAACGCACCCAGTTGAGCATCGATGCCGGAATTTTGACTGCAGCTGAAATTTATGAGATTGAAGCCAATGTTGCCTCTCAGGAGCAAGCCTTAATTCAGGCTCAAAATGCCTACCGCCTTTCTAGAATTAGTCTCGCCCAGCTTCTTCTGATTACAGATTACGAAAATTTTGACATCGCTCAAGAAGAATTTGACGTCCCGTTTTCTGATATTTTAGACCAAACACCTAAGGCCATTTATGAGAAAGCATTAAGCTTTAGAAATGACATCAAATTGGGGATTACCAATATAGAACTTGCAGAAAAAGACATCGATTTAGCTAAAGGGACTTTGCTGCCAACCTTATCCGCTTTTTACAATTACAACACCCGAATTTCCTATTCAGATCGACTGGTAGAAACCGGAGAGTTGCTAACCGCACCCATTGGTTTTGTTCAAGACAACGGAGCTGTAGTGGTTAGTCAGTTTCCGCAAAGAGAGGTAGCGGGTGCTTTACCCTTTAGTAAGCAGTTTACTCAAAACGATGGACAGAGTTACGGACTTTCGTTAAACATTCCCATTTTTAATGGGCTTTCTTCAAAAAATAACATCAAAAGAAGAAAGTTGAATTTAAAGCGTGTAGAAAATCAATTTGAGCAAACCAAATTGGATTTAGAAAGCACTATAAATCAGGCTTACAACAATGCACAAGGGGCATTTAAATTTTATGATGCTTCACAAAAAACCCTTGTAGCACGTCAGCAAGCCTTTGAAATCGCAAAACAACGGTTTGATGCTGGGGTGTTGAATTCATTCGATTACGTGCAAGCAAGACAACGCTATCAAATTGCTGCTTCTGACATCATCCGAGCCAAGTTTGACTATATTTTTAAGCTCAAAGTATTGGAGTTCTATTTTGGTCTTGAATTGTAGGTTGATCTATAGGTTTGTTTAGCTTGTAATGAAATGAATTTCTGAGGGAGCGAACTGGAACAGTTGCGTATCTTTGTCGTCCATACTAGTAATTTCTTCCCAACTTTTTATATTAGGTTGCTGGAAATGCTAAGGTGATGGTATCGGAAATTCTATGGCCTATCTATTACATCTTGAGACTTCTACCAAACAATGTTCTGTAGCACTTGCCTATAAAGGAGAATTATTGGCTTCGAGGGTACTGCTCAATGAAACCTTCAGTCATAGTGAAAAGTTACATTTGTTCAGTTCAGAAGTATTGGAAGAGGCAAACCTAAAAGCCTCAGAATTAGATGCTATAGCTGTAAGTAAGGGCCCAGGGTCCTATACAGGCTTGAGAATTGGTGTGGCAGCGGCAAAAGGATTTTGTTTTGGATTGGACATCCCCCTCATCGCTTTAAATGCGCTAGAAATACTTGTACAGTCCTCCAAGGCACAAGATGCCGATTATTTTATTCCCATGATGGACGCTCGAAGAATGGAAGTCTACACCGCTGTTTTTGACAAGAACAAGCAATGGGTACAAGAAACTTCAGCCTTGGTGTTAGGTCAGGATTCCTTTAAATCACTTCTCAAGGAAAAAACAGCTCTGGTATTGGGTGATGGAGCCGCGAAGTTTAAAGCTTTGAATCCTGAACGAAATGCAATCTTTTCCACGGAGACTCATTATCCATCTGCTGTTGATATGATTTCTATGGCTTGGGAAAAATTCAATCGGAAAGCCTTTGAATCTTTGGCCTACTTTGAACCTTTTTACCTCAAAGATTTTCAAACCACTCCTCCCAAAAAAAATCAAAGGGTCTAGCCATTGAGGGCAACCACACGTTCTATTTTGCCGGGCATCATCTCTTTGAGCATATTTTCTATGCCGTTTTTTAAAGTAAAAGTTGAAGAAGGACAGCCACTACACGCACCTTGTAAAATCACTTGAACGGACTTTTCTACTTCGTTATACGAATCAAATTGAATGTTTCCGCCGTCGGATGCTACTGCTGGCTTGATGTATTCTTCTAAAATGGAAACGATTTGAGATTCTGTTTCACTTAAATTTGGGGTTGAAGTTTCTTCAGTTACATTGGGCTGTGGGGGCAGTTCTGTTAACACAAGATTGCCTTTTTCAATGTAATTTCGAATAAATTCTCGAACCTCCATTACGATAGTATCCCATTCCGCTACCTCATATTTGGTGATGGAAACATAATTTGCATCGATAAAGACCTCTTTAACGAATGGAAAGTGAAAAAGCTGTTGGGCTAGAGGTGCCTTTTGTGCTTCGTCTATATTTTTAAACTCCACACTTTGTGTTACCAAGGGTTTATTGGCTACAAACTTCATCACGGCTGGATTTGGCGTGCTTTCGGCGTATACACTTACGGGTATTTTGTCGTTTGTCGTCATTTCTAGAACCACCCCTCCCTCGTTGAGGTAGTCCTGGAGCTGTTCTTGAACCTCTTCGATGACTTCAGACCATTCTAGAATATCAAAGCGTTCGACTTCAATTTTACTTTCTAACAAACGAACTGATTTGACAAAAGGGAGATAAAACAATTGTTGAATCAGCGGTGCCCCTTTGGCCTCATCGATGTTTTGATAATGAATTTCTTCTTTAGGACCTATGGGATGATTGAATTTAAAGTTCGCCCAGGGGTTTCCTTTTTCTGTAAGTGTGTTTATTTGGTAGCTTTTCATGTTCTCTTTTTCATTGGATCAAAAATAGTCATTGCACGGTGAAATTCTTAATACAATTCCTTCAAATTAGGGAATTTTCTTTTTTGTAATTTTAAAATCAAATCACATAAAATGCTCATCAAAACGGTAAGGGGGTATACACCTGTATTTGGAAAAGATTGTTTTTTTGCTGAAAACGCAACTTTAATTGGTGATATTCAAATGGGAGATCATTGTTCTGTTTGGTATCAAGCTGTTGTCCGTGGCGATGTGAATCGCATTGTCATAGGGGATTATGTCAACATTCAAGACGGAGCCGTAATTCATGCTACCTACGAAAAATCTTCAACTCAGATAGGGAATAATGTTTCTATTGGACACAATGCCATTGTTCACGGCTGTAGTATAGAAGATAATGTATTGATCGGTATGGGGAGTATTGTCATGGATGATTGTTCTATAGGCTCCTATAGCATTATCGCTGCCGGAGCAGTAGTGCCTCAAGGAACCGTAGTTCCTCCCAGATCCATTTACGCAGGTGTTCCCGCAAAAAAGATTAAAAATTTAAGTGATGAGCTTATGCAAAATGAAATTGAACGTATCGCTAAGAACTACCTTCTTTACGCCTCATGGTTTAAAACAGAGCAATAAAAAAACCATCCGAAGATGGTTTCATTTGTTTATTTTTAGGAGATCTTAAAATCCTAAGTCGGTTTTTACATCAGCCATTAGATCTTTTCCAGAAGCCAAAATCACACTTCCGCCTGGGCTTGAATCCAATACGTAGTCAAATCCTTGCGCTGCAGCAACTTTTTCAATCGATTGACGTGCTTTGTCATAGAGTGGGCGCATCATATCGGCAGAACGCTTTTGCAATTCTTGAGCCGCAGTTTCTCTAAACTCTTGAATACGCTGTTGCATTTCTTGTAATTCAACCTGTCTTTGCTGGTTGATTAAATCGGTTTGATTTTGTGCGTCACCTTGGTAGGTCTGTGCCTTAGTCTGGAATTCTTTTACAGAATTTTCCATTTCTTTGGCGTATTGATCTTCTAATTTTTTCAATTCGCCTTGTGCAGCGATAACCTCAGGCATTTCGCTGATGAGCTGCTGAGTGTTGATATGAGCTACTTTTGATTGTGCTGTAAGCGTTAAAGGCGCAATAAAAAGAGTCAAACTGAGAATAAGTGTAGATAAGAGTTTCATAAATGTTTGGATTAATTCTTTAAACTGGAAGCTTTCGATTGTATGGCTTCTATTTGTTCTTTTCTTTGTTGTATTTTTTGCTGTCTATTAATACGTTTAATAACCAGTTCGCTAATATCGTAATTTTTTGCGGAATACAACATCGTCGCAGTGGAAGATCGATCAAAAATAAAGTCGTATTTATTTTCTTCGGCTACTTGCTTTACAATGCTCATCACTTGGTCTTGGAGCGGCTGAATCAATTTGGAGCGTTGGACTATCATGTCTCCGTTTGGACCAAATCGTTTTTCTTGCAAACGGATGATATCGGTGGCAAAGTCTTGAATTTCCAGCTCTCTATCTTTTATCAATTCTGGGGTTAAAATAATACGTTCCGCATTGAGCTGGTCTTGAAATTGTTGAAGTTCTAATTTTTTAAGCTCAATTTCTTGTTTCCAATTTTCGATGGTCTGGTCCAAAAGGTCGCTCGCTTTGTTGTATTCCACTACGGATTCTAAAATGTAATCCATATCGATATAGCCCACCCGTGTTCCGCGTTGTCCAAAGGATATGAAGCTAAACAATAGGAGTAAAACAACGAAGCTTGTTTTTGGAGTGTGTTTCATCTTGTTAAAAACGAATGAAATAGTTAGATAGTATAGTATTTTAGAATTTTATTTTTACTTCCGCTTTTAGAAGCGCTGCCCAATAATAAAATGGGTTTCCCATCCATTGGGAGTAGTGGCATTGGGGTTGGTATTGTCAAAACCGTACGCAAAGTCAATTCCCAGCAATCCAAAGGCAGGCATAAATATTCTTACCCCAAGCCCTGCAGAGCGTTTGGAGTTAAAAGGATCAAATTCCCGAAAGCTGTTGTATCCATTCCCAGCCTCCAAAAAGGTGAGCGCATAAATGGAAGCACTAGGTTTTAGGGTGATGGGATAGCGTAATTCTAAGGAAAATTTGTTGTAAAGCACAGAACCGTCATTGCCCGATAACGATTGGTTTGGATACCCTCTTAAGGCAATGGTTTCTCTACCGTCTAATGCATAACTGACCATTCCATCTCCTCCTAAGAAAAAGCGTTCGAAAGGAATGTTCCCTCGGTCTTGGTTGTATGCACCTATAAATCCAAAATCAGCCTGAGTTTTGAGGATTAAATCGTCAAAAACCCGGGTGTACCAAGTTCCGTTAAACTTAACCTTATAAAATTCCAACCAGCGAAAACGCTCTTGGTCGATTTTATCCGACAGTGGATTTCCATCTTCATCTTGAAATTCCGGTTGATTTTCCAAGTCTGAAAAATCCCTTCCTGAAATAAGAGAGTAGGGTGGGGTCAGTTTGGCACTTATATTAAAAGTAGATCCTCCGGTGGGGAATATCGGATTTACCCGAGTATTGTTTCTTGAAAGGCTGATGGTATAGGCCAAGTTTTTGGATTCACCATCACCAAAAGTAAACAATCCTGTATAGTAATTGTTCAAGTTGTAATATTGGTAGGAGAGCGCTTGGGAGAGTTGGAAAAAATCGTCAGGCACTTGTAATCTTTTCGCCAATCCTACGGTTAGCCCGCTGATTTGGAAAGATTGACTTCGGTCTGCCAGGCCTGTAAAAAAGTCATAGCGGTACTGAATGGTGTGTTGCAATGAGGTTGAAAATTGAACCGGCTGTTCGCCACCAAGCCAAGGCTCAGAAAAGTTAAAACTGTAGGTGTTGTAAAACTGACTTGCTTGTAGTCTTAGGGCAAGTGTTTGTCCATCACCCATTGGCAAGGGTCTGTAAGATTTACCATCAAAAATATTCCGCATCGAAAAATTATTGAATGAAAGTCCCAACGTACCGATGAAACCCCCTTGTCCATATCCTCCTTGAAGTTCGATTTGACTTGCTCCAGATTCCACGAGATCAAATTTAACATCTATGGTCCCGTCATTTGGATTCACGTTTTCCAATTCGGGGTTGATTTGTTCTGCATCAAAAAATCCCAATTGACCCAATTCGCGTACGGTTCTTACTAATCGGTCTTTGCTGTAAAGCTCTCCCGGTTTTGTTCTTAATTCTCTGTAGATGACGTGATCGTTTGTTTTGGTATTTCCCTCTACGTAAATTTTATTAAAATTGGCCTGTTTCCCTTCGGTAATTCGAATTTCAAAATTGATGGTATCGTTTACTGCGCTTACTTCTACTGCATTGATGTTAGAAAAAAGGTAACCGCTGTTTTGGTATAAATTCGTGATGTCGTTTCCGTCGGGTTTAGAGGTGTCTGCGATTCGTTTTTTAAGCAGTACGCCATTGTAGGTGTCGCCTTTTTTTAGCCCTAGGATTTGTTGAATGAGGTTGTCACCGTAAACGGTATTTCCGATAAAATCAATGTCTCCAAAATAGTATTTACGCCCTTCTTCAATTTGAAGTGCAAGGGAAACGGAATTGGGGTCATTTTCATCTCGCAACAAAGTATCCGAAATGACTCGAGCGTCTCTGTAGCCTTCCTCTTTGTAAAAATCGATGAGGCCAACTAAATCTCCCTCAAATTCTTTTTCTATGAATTTTGACTTTTTCCAAAAGCGAACTGACTTTCTTTGCTTGGTCTTTTTCAGTTTCGAGCGCAATTTGGAAGACTTGTAAATTTCATTCCCTTCAAAATTTATATTTTGAATTTTTACTCGAGGACCTTTGTCAACGTTGACCACCATTTTGTAGGTGTTTTTTCCTATCGTATCCAGTATCGTATTGAGGGCTACTTTGGTATTTAAAAAACCTTCTTTTTTGAATTTGTTTTCTATATAATTTTTAGTGTTTGTCAAAAAACTTTCTGATAGTTTTTTTCCAGCGGTAAGCTCGGTGTCTTTTATGATGGTTTCTGTTTTCCCTTTTTTGAGTCCATTTATTTTAACCTCACTTAAGGTAGGGAGTTCCTCTATTTCGATTTCAAGATCAATGTGCTCACCTGTTACTTTGGTGACGTAAAAGTTGATGTCACTAAACAGCTCTAAGCCCCATAATTTATTGATGATTTCGCTGACTTGTTCTCCCGGCACACTGATTTTTTGTCCTTTTCTAAGTCCGCTGTAGGAAATAACGGTTTGGGCGTTAAAACTCTTGAGTCCACTGACTTTGATAGAATCTACGACATAGGTTCTACCCTTAACAAAACCCTCTGTTTGGGCATAGTTTATGTATCCTAGGAGGAGAAAAAATCCTGTAAGGAAATAACTGTAATACGACTTATGATGTGAGTTGTTCGCTCGTTTTTCCAAATCTTCTTTCTCGTTTAGCGTAGTCCACAAGTGCTTTTTGCAAGTCCTCCTTTTTGAAATCGGGCCAAAGCGTTTTCGTGAAGTACAATTCTGCGTAGGCTATGTGCCATAACAAAAAATTACTTATTCGTTCTTCACCACTGGTTCTTATAAGCAAATCAACAGCTGGTAAATTTTGCGTGTAAAGATGCTCAATTATGGTGGATTCGTCAACTTTTTCGGGGGAAATTATGCTATTTTTAACTTTAAAAGCGATCGCTTTTACAGCTGCTGTTAGCTCTTCTTTTCCGCCGTAATTCAGCGCTAACGTAAGGACCATCCCGGTATTGTTTTTTGTCTTTTCGATTACGTAACACAATTCGTCTTTAACAGGGGCTGGCAGCCCGTCCAATTGTCCTATAGACTGGAGGCGAATGTTGTTTTTTATCAGTCTTCTAAATTCATTTTTTAAAGAATTTACCAATAGTTTCATCAAAAGGCTTACTTCTTCCTTTGGGCGGCTCCAATTGTCTGTTGAGAAAGCATAAAGGGTCAAATACTCTAGTTTCATTTTGACGGCTTCTTCAACGACCTCTCTTACCGATTTTGCTCCTTGTTGGTGGCCGGATACGCGGTTTTTACCTTGGAGGTTGGCCCAGCGGCCATTACCGTCCATAATAATTGCGACATGTTTAGGTAGTTTATTCATTTACTCCTTACAATAACAGGGAAGATCGCCAAAGGTAAATGAAATTGTGAAACCCATAAAAATATACCAGTCATTATTCGCAATATTACCAAATTTATAGTTCAGTTCATTGGCGTATTCGTTCTCTGGATTGCTGCCGTCTAGGTTGTCGGTAAACGTATAGCGGGCCCCTAGTTCGAATCCTAAAATAAATAGGGGATTGGGGTTTAGTTTTACCCCGAGGGTAAAGGGTAGGGCTATTTTTTCTTCTTTGCCATAGTTGTTGTAGATCGGAGGATTGAATTGACCGTCAGGCACCACATAAAATTGATTGTACCGAAAATAACTTATCCCATAAAAAAGATAAGGGGTAATGTTAAATTCTGAATTGTGTAGGTTAAATTCCCAAAAATTAAACTCAATTCCGAGTGTAGCCTCCTGGATGGCATTGTCCACTTTATACGACCTTCTGAAACGGTTGATGTCGCTGTTGTTGTATTCTGTTTCAGTAAGTTTAGTAAAGGTAAAGCCCCCACGAAAAGAGTAGCGGTCTGTGACATTCCATTTGTAAACCAGCCCAAAAGCGGGACTGTTTGGGTCAATGTAGCGGTCGGTTCCAATATCTCCTATGTAATTGCTCCCTCCTAAAAAAACACCGAGTTCATGAAATTGGCTGTAGGCAGAGGTCGTGAATAAAAGAAGAAACAGAAGAATTGATTTCACAAACATGAATTGATGAACTATTCAGAATTATCGAGCGATCGATAGTGTAACTATTAACCCTAAAACCTCTAAATTATTGTATGTTTCTCTTGTCTTGCCCCCAAAAAAGTTTTTCTCTCAGCGTACTGTAAAAGTCAGAACCGTCGAGTTGAACCGTACGTATTGCGTAGGGCGCTTTTTTTAAGTAAATATCATTTCCATTTTCTAAGGTAACAATCCTAGAATCAAGGGAAAGTAGATGGTACTTGCTTCTTCCTTCAACTGAAATTTTTATTTCTGTGCTATCAGGGACAATTAAAGGCCGCATGTTGATGTTGTGTGGTGCAATAGGATTAAGTATCCAACATTCAGCCGAGGGGGAAACGATAGGTCCTCCGCTACTTAAAGAATAGCCAGTTGATCCCGTAGGGGTTGAAATGATAAGCCCGTCAGACCAATAGGTAGTAAGCGGCTTACCGTCCAATTCCGTACGAATGCTCAGCATTGAAGTGGTGTTTTTTCGGTTCACACTCACTTCATTTAGTGCCATGCCACTTTCTTCTAAAACAGCTAGGGCCTCTTTGGTACGTACCTGAAGTAAGGAGCGGGAAATAAAGGTATATTTTTCATTAAAGAACAAATCCAGGCCTTCTGTAAGGACATCGCGATGCAGAGAGGTAAGAAAACCCAACCGACCCGTATTGATTCCTAAAATCGGAATATTAGATTCTTGAATCAGGGTTACAGCCCGCAACATAGTGCCGTCTCCCCCTATAGAAAACAAAAAATCAAACTCTGCTCCAAGTTTGTTTTCCTCATCAAAATAGGAATACTGTTCTCCTGCAGCTCCCAGGTGTTTTTTTAATCGCTGGACCAAGGTGAACTGATGCTTGTTGGCTTCTAAATAAGCAACAGTAGCTTTTACATACTGAAGCGTTTCTTCAGAAAAAAAGGCACTATAGAGAGCGATATTCATAGCTAAAATCTTGACTCAAAGGTACGAAACTCCACCAAATGAAGGGGATGCTCTTTAAAAAATAGCATTCGAGATAAAAAGGGACTTTTTTATTTTTAATTACGCCAGAAGCGAATATTTTTACAAAAAAAAACAGATGACAGCACTTAGTGTTAATATTAATAAAGTAGCTACACTTCGAAATGCTCGGGGGGGTAATGTGCCTGATTTGCTTCAAGTGGCTTCCGATTTGCAAAAATTTGGAGCCCAAGGAATTACCATTCATCCAAGACCTGATCAGCGGCATATTCGCTATGAAGATGCGCGAAAACTCCCAGAGGTGGTAACCACAGAATTTAATATTGAAGGAAATCCTGTTCCGGACTTCATCGATTTAGTGCTGGAAGTTAAACCTACCCAAGTGACCTTGGTTCCTGATGCCGTGGATGCCTTGACCTCTAATGCGGGGTGGGATACGCTAACCCATAAAGCGTATTTAAAACCCATCATAAAAAAGTTTCAAGACGCCGGGATTCGTACCTCCATCTTTGTGGATCCTGAGGTTCGCATGATAGAAGGGGCAAAAGAGGTAGGAACAGACCGCATCGAACTCTACACGGAATCCTATGCTACTGCCTATCCAAACAATCCAGAACAAGCGATTGCTCCATTTGTTCAGGCCGCAGAGAAAGCAGTAGAATTAGACCTTGGGATCAATGCGGGGCACGATTTAAGTTTGGAAAACATTCGTTATTTTTCCAAGCACATTCCCCGTTTGTTAGAGGTTTCTATAGGACACGCTCTGATTTGTGAAAGTTTATATTTGGGCTTTGAAAATGTAATTCCAATGTACTTACAACGCCTTAAGTTTTGAATTTGCTTCACAGTAATATCCTTGGAGAAGCAAAGCGAGATTTGTTGATTCTTCATGGCTTTTTAGGGATGAGTGACAACTGGAAAACCCATGCCAAAAATTGGGCTGATATGGGTTTTCGGGTCCACCTCATTGATCAACGAAATCACGGTAGAAGTTTTTGGAGCACCTCTTTTTCCTATGATCTCATGGCTGAAGACCTTCTGCGGTATTGCGAGGCACATCAACTTCAGAAGTTTACTTTGCTCGGACATTCGATGGGGGGGAAGACGGCTATGCATTTCGCTTGCAAGTATCCTCAATTCATAAAAAATTTAATTGTTGCAGATATTGCTCCTAAAACTTACGCGCCCCACCATCAAAAAATACTACAAGGACTCTCGGCCTTGGATTTTAATCAAATAAAAAGCAGAGCAGCAGCTGATGCGGTACTTTCTACTTACGTCAAAGAGCCTGAAGTTCGAATGTTTTTATTGAAAAACCTGTATTGGGTTGAACCAGGCAAACTTGGACTACGAATAAATATTGAGGTGCTCCGGGGAGCCAGTGAGGCCATCGGTCAAAATTTAAGCGATACAGCACGCTCACAAGTACCCAGCTTGTTTGTTAAAGGAGAATTATCGGAGTATATTTTAGCCTCCGACACCCCTGTGATCAAACATTATTTCCCCAATGCAGACCAAGTCACTATAGCGGGAGCAGGACATTGGTTACATGCAGAAAAACCAAAAATTTTCTTTGACACCGTTAGCCAATGGTTGCTTGATCGGATTTGATTTTTAACATTTTCTGATAAAACGTGATATTTAGCCGAACTTCTGGCAATACAATATTCTTGTCTTATTTTTGACCCTCAAAACAAATTCATGAATGTAACCCTAAGGCCAGCGGAAAAACAAGACAGCGAGGCGATACTTCGTTTGATCCGGGAGTTGGCTGTATTTGAAAAAGAGCCGGAGAGCGTATTGTTAACCGTTTCTGATATCGAACAATACGGTTTTGGGAGCTCTCCCCT
Organism: Flavobacteriaceae bacterium; assembly: GCA_023263685.1. Lineage (GTDB taxonomy): Bacteria > Bacteroidota > Bacteroidia > Flavobacteriales > Flavobacteriaceae > MS024-2A. Next base: position 14,929 of record JALQVM010000009.1, read on the forward strand.
GTTTCAATGTTTGGTTGCTCAAGTGGAACAGCAAGTAGTTGGAATGGCACTCTATTACCAACGTTTTTCTACTTGGAAAGGGCCGACCTATCACTTAGAAGATTTGATCGTAACCGAAGCTTACAAAGGAAAGGGAATTGGAACTCAGCTCTATACGGCTTTTATTAAAATGGCTTATGAAAGTGGGGTGGAGCGCATCGAGTGGAATGTGTTGGATTGGAATACTCCTGCCGTTGGCTTTTACGAAAAAAGTGGCGCTAATGTCCTACACGATTGGTCCAGCGTTCAAATGCACAAAGCGGAGATGGAAGCCTTTTTAAAAAATGTGAAAGAATGAAAGTATTTAAATTTGGTGGAGCCTCTGTAAAAGATGCTCCAGGAGTTAAAAATTTAGTTCGGGTTCTCCAAACGGTAGGCCATAGCGATACCTTGGTTGTGGTTTCTGCTATGGGAAAAACTACCAATGCACTGGAGCGTGTGATAGAGGCTTATTTTGAAAATATAGAAAGGCTAAATCAAGAATTAGTCGAACTCAAAGAATTTCATCTCACTATTGTTAAAGGGCTTTTTGAAGAACAATCTGCTCCGGTAGCAGCGGATGTTCATGGTTTTTTTGAAGAATTGCATACTTTTTTAAAAACCAATAAGGCGCCCAATTACAGTTTTGTTTATGACCAAGTGGTCAGTTATGGTGAATTGTTATCTACCACTATTATTCACCGGTATTTTGAACTTCAGGGGTGGAAAAGTTATTGGTTAGACGCTCGGGAATGCATCAAAACAGACGACTATTACCGTGCTGCCAATTTAGATTGGGAACTGACCCAAGACTTAATCAAAACCAAAGCTAAAGGACACCAATTGGTCATTACCCAAGGTTTTATAGGAAGTAATTCCAATAATTTTACTACTACCTTGGGTAGAGAAGGGTCTGATTACAGTGCGGCTATATTTGCCTATGCCTTAAATGCAGAATCGGTTACCATTTGGAAGGATGTACCGGGGGTGTTAAATGGAGATCCTAGGGTGTTTAAACATACGGAATTGTTACGGCAAATTTCCTACAGAGAAGCCATTGAGTTGGCGTTTTACGGGGCTTCTGTAATACACCCCAAAACCTTGCAACCGCTTCAAAGAAAAGAAATACCGCTTTATGTGAAATCTTTTGAAAATCCTGAAGGAGAAGGTACTGCGGTTGCTAAAGGAAAAACCCTTGATCCACTGATTCCTTGTTATATCGTAAAAAAAGATCAAGTTTTAATTCGCTTGTCCTCGATTGATTTTTCCTTTATCGTAGAAGAAAATATCAGTTATATTTTTGGTTTGCTACACGAGTATCAAATGCCGGTTGAATTGATACAAAATTCAGCAATCAGTTTTTCTGTTTGTGTCAACAACAAATACAAACGCTTGGATGAACTGGTTTTGGTGTTGAGATCAAGATTTAATGTAGAGGTAAAAGAACAGGTTGATTTATTTACGGTACGGCATTTTACCGATCAAGCGTTAGAATCAATCCGAAACAATGGCAAACAAATCCTACTCGAACAACGAACTGAGGAAACAGCCCAGTTCGTCTTGAGCTAGAAGGTTAGGGCTGCAATTTTTTCTACGATCGTTTGGGCGAGTTTTACATGACTTTCAACCGTCCATCCAGCTACATGGGGACTCAGCAGTACGCGTTCAGAGTGCAGGAGGTAGTCGAGTGTTTGAGAGCGATTTTTACCCCCAAAAATGGAATGAAAGGAGCTGGATTCGTATTCCAGCACATCCAAACCCGCACCTAAAATCTTGTTGGATTGAAGCCCCTCTACCAAGTCGGCAGTCTGGACTGCTTTTCCTCTAGCGCTGTTGAGAAACCAAAAGGGATGTTTTACACGCTCAATAAAATCGCGGTCTATCATGCCCTGAGTTTCTTTGGTTTGAGGTATGTGAAGACTGATGATTTGTGCCCTATCTTGGAGTTCCTGCAAGGATACTTGGGTTGCGTATTGATCTCCCATTTGAGGTTTAATGTCGTTACAAAGTACTTCAACGTCAAAGCCCTGAAGTTTTTTCGCAAAACTTTTTCCCGTATTGCCGTACCCAATAATACCTACGGTTTTTCCTTCCAATTCATGCCCTCGATGTGCTTCTCTAAGCCATGCTCCCTTTTGGATGCTGCCATGTGCCTGACGCAATTTATTCATCAAAGCCAATAACATGCCTAAAGTATGTTCGCCTACCGCATTTCGGTTGCCTTCTGGGGCGGCAATGAGGGCAATATTTTTGGATTGGGCGTAGGGGATATCAATATTTTCTAAGCCCGCACCCACCCGAGCGATAAATTTTAAAGCGGGCGCCCGATCCATAAAATTTTTATCGATTGGAAACCGACTTCGAATCACAAGTCCCGCATAGTTAGGCAAGACTTCTAGGAGTTCTTCAAGAGGAGTATCGTAGGCAATATGGTTTTCATAACCCAAGGCTTCCAGCCCTTGAATCAGCAGCGGGTGATTTTCATCTATATGAAGAATTAATTTTGAATTCATCTAAAAGCCGAGTACGAATTTGGCAATGTAGAAAAACAAGAAAATACCAAAAATGTCGTTTGCAGTAGTGATAAAAGGACCCGTAGCAATGGCAGGGTCTATGCCTCTTTTATCCAAAATGATAGGAATAAAAGTACCCACCAAGGCCGCAACTACAATGACCAACATCATGGAGCCAGCTATGGTCAGACTTACGCTAAATTCTTGTTGGGCGATAAAACCAAAAATCAGGATGACCAAAGCCAGGGCAAAGCCATTGATCAGACTCAAGCCAATTTCTTTTACCAGTCGATTAAAAAGGGAGCCTTTGACAATGTCGTTTGCTAATCCCTGAACAATAATCGCTGAAGATTGTACCCCTACATTTCCTGCCATTGCGGCTATAAGAGGAGTGTAAAAAAATAAATTTCTCAACTTTGGTTCACTCATGATGTCTTCAAAATCCTGAAGTATGAATACACTTCCCAGCCCTCCTAAGAGTCCTAAAAACAGCCACGGAAGACGAGCTCGGACCAATTCAACTATAGAGTCATCGGCTTCTACATCATTTGAAATACCTGCAGCCAATTGATAATCTTTTTCCGCTTCTTCTTTGATCACGTCGACAATATCGTCAATGGTAATGCGCCCCAACAATTCCTTTTTTTGATTCACCACCGGAATGGCTTCCAAATCGTATTTTGACATGATTTTAGCCACCTCCTCTTTTTCTTGGTCTACGGTTACAAAATCCACTTTTGGGATGTAGATGTCTTTGACTTTGGCTTTCGAGTTGGCAGTAATTAAGTCTTTGAGCGAAAGTCGTCCTTTAAGCCTGTTTTTTTCATCAACAACATAAATGGAATGGACGCGAGTCACATATTCTGCTTGGGATCTCATTTCATTTAAGCATTTAAGCACACTTAAATCTTCGTTTACTTTAACCAGTTCTTTTGCCATAAGCCCCCCTGCGGTATCCTCATCGTATTTTAACAGGTCGCGAATGTCTTGTGCATGCTCTTCATCCTCGATTTGAGACATGACTTTTTCCTGTCGTTCTTCAGAAAGTTCTAGGATGATGTCGGCAGCATCGTCTGTATCCAGCTCTGTTACCTCAAGTGCGATTTCTTTGGCAGAAAGATTGTCTAAAATGGCTTCTCGTATGTCGGGATCAACCTCTGCCAATGCATCGGCAGTAGTTTCACTGTCAAGCAGTTTGACCACATAGGTAGCTTCATCCTGAGACAGCAATTGGATGATTTCAGCAACATCTGCATAGTGCATGGGCTTAAACTTCCTTTTCAGCTTGGTGTCTTCCTGCTCTCGGATTAAATCTTTAAGATTTTCTAAAAAGGGGGTATCAATTTGAAATGTCGCCATAGTCAATCCTTTTTGTAAGCTGGATGAAGTCATCCCCTGAGAGCTTCTCAGGTCTGAGATCAAAGATACTACCTTCTCTTAAATTATCGGGAAGATTCAAGGTTTTTAAACTATTGCGCAGTGTTTTACGCCTTTGTTGAAAACTCAATTTTACTATTTTTTTTAAAAGCGCTTCGTTGCAGTCTAAATTGAAATGTTCTTTTCGAGTCATTTGGAGTACCGCAGAGTCCACTTTAGGTGGGGGATTAAAAACCCCTGGCGGAACGGTAAAAAGGTATTCCGTATGGTAGTACAATTGGGAGAGTACGGATAAAATGCCGTATTTTTTAGATCCCGGCGGCTCACAGATGCGTTCAGCCACTTCTTTTTGAAACATGCCCGCAAAAAAGGGAATTTGTGATTTGTTTTCCAGCGCTTTAAAAACAATTTGAGAAGAAATGTTATAGGGAAAATTTCCGATCACGGCAAAAGGGCTCGAACCAAAAAGAGTGGGAAGATCAAGTTTTAAAAAATCTCCCTGTATGAGGTTGAGTTGATCCGAGGTGTAGTTGTTTTGTAAAAATTGTATCGATTCTTCATCGATTTCTATCAGGTGTACATCGGCTTTTTTTGAAACCAAGAATTGCGTTAAAACTCCCGTGCCTGGACCAATTTCCAGCACCTGTTGGTATTGGTCAAACTGGAGTAAATCGGCAATTTTTTTTGCAATAGATAGATCGGTTAAAAAGTGCTGCCCTAATTTTTTCTTTGGGCGTACCCCTTTCATGAGTAGGCTTGAATTAGCTGGAGTTCGGTTCTAAAAAACAAGACTTTATCCCCAAATTTGGCCTGGACTTTTTGCCGCAAAGCAGTAGCGTCCTCGCTTAAATAGGCGTCGAGTTTGGCTCTGTTTTCACAGTGGTATTGAACAGCATAGCTGATTCCACCCGTGTCTTGATCAGTGAGGATTTTAAAAATTTTGGTATGGGTAAATTTTTGAGTGGCGTGCATTTCTGGAATGTGGTATTGCTCCATCCAATCCAGCCAACTTTTTTCTATTGTGGGCTCCACATGTGCAGTAACGTTATAGATCAGCATTTTAGTCGATTTTTTCAAAGCCTGTGTAAGGAACCAAAACTTTTGGAATGACAATTCCCTCATTCGTTTGGCAATTCTCTAGCATTCCAGCGACCACTCTAGGCAAGGCCAATGAACTGCCGTTGAGCGTATGGACATTTTGTTTTTTACCATCTTTTGTTTTGTACCTCAAGTGCAATCGTTCGGCTTGAAAACTGTTAAATGTGGAAACAGAGCTAATTTCTAACCAACGCTTTTGTGCGGTAGAATAGATTTCAAAATCATAGGTAAGGGCGGAGGTAAACCCAAGGTCTCCACCACAAAGTCTTAAAATTCGGTAGGGAAGTTCCAGCTCTTCAAGTATCGTTTTGACATGTTCTACCATGGCATCCAGCGCATCCATTGCATTTTGAGGTTCCTCAATTCGAACAATTTCAACTTTGTCAAATTGGTGTAAACGATTTAGCCCTCGTACGTGGGCGCCATAACTTCCCGCTTCTCTTCTAAAACAAGGCGTATAACCGGTAAGACAGACGGGTAGGTCTTTTTCTTCCAATAAGCTGTCTCTGTACAGGTTGGTAAGTGGAACTTCGGCAGTGGGGATCAAATACAAATCGTCGTTTTGGACATGATACATTTGTCCTTCTTTGTCGGGCAATTGACCGGTGCCAAATCCAGAGGCTTCATTGACAAGATGGGGAACTTGAACTTCCTTATAGCCTGCGGCGGTATTTTTATCTAAAAAATAATTGATTAAGGCTCGTTGCAAACGCGCCCCTTTCCCTTTGTACACAGGAAATCCAGCTCCTGTAATTTTGTTGCCCAGTTCAAAATCGATGAGATCGTATTTTTGGGCTAAGTCCCAGTGGGGGAGTGGATTTTTCCCTAAATCGGGGACAGTCCCTGATTGGAAAACTTCCTCATTGTCCTCTTCCGAGTTCCCTGCCGGTACAGATTCGTGGGGAACGTTTGGTATTTGCGTCCTCAGTTCGTAAAGCGCTGAGGTGGTTTGTTGTAATGTTTCTTGAAGCTGTTTTGTAAGTTCTTTAAGACGGGCCGTTTCTTCCTTGAGTTCATTGGCTTTTGAGGTCTCGCCACTTTTAAAGAGCAGCCCAATTTCTTTTGCCATTGCATTGGCCTTAGCTAAGTGTTGGTCAAGCGTGGCTTGTTGCGTTCTTCGCTTTTGGTCTAAGTCAATAAGCTCGTCTATTTTTTCAGGAGCCAGAAAATTTCTTTTTTTGAGCCCTTCCAAAAGCGCCTCCTTATTTTCTCTTATGTACTGTAATGCCAGCATAAAAAATGTTTTTGCAAAAATAAAGGAATTTTATTGCAAGCCCTTTTTGTGTAAGCTTCTTTTGCAAATTTCTTTATCCTGTTGAAGTTGAATTTTTAGTGCGTCCAGAGATTCAAATTTTTGTTCTTCCCTAATTTTTTCCAAAAAAGATATTTTTAATTGCTTGTCGTAGAGGTTTTCGTTACAGTCAAAAAGGTGGACTTCAAGGGTTTGATCTGCCCCATTTAAGGTGGGGCGGGTGCCAATATTCATCATCCCGTTAAATTGTTGGGCGTCGTATTGAACCCGAACCAAATAAACGCCCCTCGGAGGAATTAATTTATAGGATTCCGCTACTGAAATATTAGCAGTGGGAAAACCAATTGTTCTTCCGAGACCCTGGCCCCGGGTAACGGTTCCTGACAATTCAAAATAACGGTTGAGAAAGGTGTGTACCCGATCAAATGCTCCTTCAGCGATAGCTTTTCTTACTTTGGTGGAGCTAACCGTAATCGACTCAATGTCTTGTGGAGGAATGATTGTTACTTCAAAATTATAGGTTCTTCCCAAAGCAATTAAGTCTTCGGCGGTAGCCTCGCGATTTTTTCCAAAACGGTGATCGTAACCGATAAAAAGCTGTTCGGTTTGAAGTTGATGTGCTAAAACATCCCTACAAAATTGAAGGGCCGTAAGCCTTGAAAAAGATGTTGAAAACGGATGTATGATTAGGTTGTCAACCCCCAACTTTTCCAAAACAGCTTGTTTTTCTGCCAGGGTATCGATGAGTTTAAGATCCGATTCTTTTTGAAGAACCATCCGGGGATGAGGGAAAAAAGTGAGGACGGTTGCCTGTAATGATTTTTGGTGTGCTAACGCAACTAAGCTTTTTATGATTTTTTGATGCCCAATATGAACTCCATCAAAGGTGCCAAGGGTGACGATACATTTTGATTTTGGATTGTAATTTTCAATGTTTTGATAAACATTCATAGGTAGCAGTCAGCTCTAATTGCGCTACAAAAGTACGGCAATATCCTCCAAAGACTAAATTAGTTTCCTATTTTTAAGCCAGACTAGCAACAAAGGCTTTGGTGATACTCACTTCAGACATAAAAAAAACGATACTCGCCCTACTGATGGGGAGTATTTTTTTTATTGGACCCCAGGTCTGGAGTCAGAATTCTTGGGAAAAAGTGGAAACATTAAATAGTAGTCAAAATCCCAAGCCGCTCCTCAAAGAACAATTTTACAGCTACCTTCCCATTGCAAAAAACACCCAATTTTCTTTTTTAAAAACACGAGAAACCAACCGAATAACGTTGCCAAATGAAAAAGGAGAGGAAGAGGTTTTTGTCTTAACCCCTACTCAAGTGTTGTCTTCTGAACTGGAAATCAGCCACCCTCAAATTAAAACCTACAGAGGTTATAGTGAATCAAGGCCAGAGGTCAAGCTTCGGTTAAGTATTCAGCCTACGGGACTCAATGCTTGGATACAGTTGCCAGATCAAGGCGATTTATTTATTCAACCCAAGAAAAATAGTAAAGGGATTTATTTTGCCTATCAAAAAACCAAAAACGATATCCCTCAGGAGTTTTTATGCAAAACCCTGCAGGGAATGGTTCTGAAAAATAAGCGTGGAGCCAGGACTCAAAAAGGGGTAGGGAGCACTAATGAAATGCGTATTTTTAGAATTGCGATAGCAGCCACGGGCGAATATACTACCTACTGGGGCGATGACGATCCCAACAACGGAACCCCAGTAGAGGACGCATACGCAGCCATAATAAGCACTCTAAATCGAATCAATCAAGTGTTTGAAGACGAACTGTCTGTGCGCTTGGTGTTGGTGTCCGATGAATCCCTAGTCTATGAGGATCCTACAACCGATCCTTTTACGGGTGATTTTGCAAAAGAACTCCAAGCTACTGTAGATGTAAAATTGGGGGATGAGGGCTACGACCTCGGTCATTTGTTTGATTTTGGAGAACCCAACGGAGATGCGGGATGTATTGGCTGTGTTTGTGAGTCGGGAATTAAAGCCCAGGGGTTTAGTACCCATCCTTTTGTCGATATCTATGGAGGAGAATATCGGAATGACTATTTTGACTTGGACTATGCAGCACATGAAATTGGACACCAATTTGGAGCTTACCACACCTTTTCTTACTCGTCTGAAGGCACAGGAGTAAACGCAGAGCCCGGGAGTGGTTCCACGATTATGGGATATGCAGGTATCACAGGGCAGGACGATGTACAGTTGCATGGGGATCCGTATTTTCATTACTACAGTATTGAAAACATAACAACTACGGTCGAAAATTTATCCTGTGCGGTAATAGAACCCTTAACCCTACCTGATTTTACAATCGATGCTGGACCAGACTACTTTATCCCCACAGGTACAGCATACGAGTTGTCAGTCAATGAACTACCGGAAGAGGGCGTAACCTATTGTTGGGAGCAGTTAGACGATGGAGAAATAACCTCTTCTAATTTTGGTCCGTACAACAGATCCGGAAATACGGCTCGTTCGCTTCCTCCAAAAACAGTGTCGTATCGGAGCATCCCTGCTATGGATGCGGTGTTAACAAATACCCTTACGCAAGAAAACCCCTCTGTGGGCGATCGATGGGAAACCGTTCCCTTGGTGGGTAGAGAGTTGAATTGGGGGCTTACCGTTCGGAAAAATCAAGGAGGGCATGTGCAATTGGCTCAAGACAGGATGAAAGTTACCGTTGTTTCTTCAGCTACGCCTTTTGCTGTCAAGTCTCAAAACACTGCCTCTCTAGTATGGAAAGGGGGAGGCTTTCACAAAATTCAGTGGGATATAGCAGAAACAAATACGGCACCCATAAATGTTGACCAAGTTGAAATTTTGCTTTCTGAGGATGGAGGGGCCCATTTTGATCATGTACTATTGGCCAACGCTCCCAATAATGGGGAAGCTACCGTGTATGTGCCTAATACAATTGATACAGATCGGGCGCGAATTAAAATAAAAGCCAAGGGGGGGATCTTTTTTGCGGTCAATTCAACCAACTTTACCGTAGAATCACGCAATGTGATTCTCAAATTCGACACCTATGTGTTTGAGAATTGCGGAGCAAACAGCCTCCAAATCGATTTTGACATTGAAAGAAAGGAGAACTTTAACGTGTCCTTTGCCTTAGATATAGCAAACTTGCCCAATCCGCTACAAGCGGTATTTACAAAAAATACCTACTCAGCAAACGATACCAAAGGGTCAGTTGTTTTAAATGGCTTAAGCAACCTCTCTCTAGGAGATTATACATTAGAATTGGTAGCCCAATACGGATCGGAAAGTGAAAATTTTTCTATTGAATTAGAAAAAAGGGATTCTTCCTTTGAAATCCCCACAATCGTATCGCCCATTAATGGGGCTGAAGGAGAACGTCTGAATCCCATTTTAACTTGGGACACGAATTTAAATGCTAATACAACCAAGGTTCAGCTAGCTCTAGATTCGTCATTTCAAAACACGGTACTAGACACCTTAGTAAGTCAAAATACTCTGTCATTGTCCAAGTTAAATTCAGATACTGACTATTTTTGGCGTATTCAGGAGTCTAACAATTGTGGAGTATCCTCTTTCTCCGAGCCCTTTCAATTTAAAACCACGGTCATCTCCTGTTTGAATATTACCTCTCCTGCGTTGCCCAAACCCATACGTGATGCATCCAGTAATGATACGAAAGGGGTTACGACGGCTTCAATCAATGTTAATTACGAGCAGCCCATTCAAGATTTGGATGTTTCTATAGATATAGAACACACCTATCTGGAAGATCTTACACTTTATCTAGAATCGCCTGAAGGCATCCGATACCTATTGGCTCGGCAACTGGGGGAAGATGAAAATGATTATTCCGAAACGATTTTTGATCAAGAGGCAGCGGTATCCATCGAACAAGGAACCCCTCCTTTTACAGGAAGATTTTCCCCTGCAGAAAGTTTGGTTGACTTATACGGTACCTCCCCGCTCGGTAGGTGGACATTGATCATCGAGGACAATTATGCAGAAGATACGGGTCGTTTGGTTGATTTTACCCTTTCGTTTTGTTTGGAAGGGACGCCACTTCCCAACAGTGATAACGACAGTATAGTAGATGCCCTAGACAATTGTCCTGAAATTTCCAATGAAGATCAATCCGACCAAGACAATAATGGAATTGGAGACGTCTGTGATATTTTTTCGACACTAAATATCAGTATATCAAAAAAAGACACCAGTTGCTCTGACCGTTCCAACGGCAGCATTGAATTTAGTGCTTTAGCGGACTATGCGTACCAGGCAGAAATTTTGGGTGATAATGGATATTCAAAACTATTGAGTTTTACAACTCAAGGAAATGGAATTTTTAATCTGGCAAAGGGATCCTATTCAATTTGTATTAACTCCGCTTCATTCCCCGACTTTGAATACTGCTTTGAAACCCAAATAAACGCTCCAGATCCCTTGGAAGTAACAACTTCTCTTAACTCCTTGAATTCCCTGTTGAATATTACTCTTGCTGGGGCGGAGCGCTATTTTATTTCGTTAAACAATACCACCTTTGAAGTGGTCGCTCAAGACTCTATTACGCTTCCATTAACCCAAAAACTGAATCGAATAGAGGTAAAAACTTCCAAGAGTTGCCAAGGAATTTATCAAGAGTGGATCAATACAAGTGGGATTGCTTCGGTTTTCCCAAATCCCGTTGTGGAAAATGCGCAACTGGTCTTGCCAGAGCCTACTGAAGTAGATCTCATGCTGCTATCCGCTGCTGGGGCCCCTGTGTGGCAGGCTGAGGCTGTACAATTCACTGGAGAAGCAATTCAAATTCCAACGGCTAACGTAACGGCTGGATTTTATTTACTTCAAATACGGTATCCGAGTAGAGTAGAGACGCTAAAAATTGTGAAACGATGAGGTTGAGTGTTTTCATTTTGAGTTTGTTCTTACTGCTGCGTTGTGGACCAGAACCTATCCCTGAACCACAAGCTACAATTCTGATTGCTCCGGCAAATTTAAATGCCTGTACTACCGCAAGCGTGTTGAATGAAAAGGAACGCCAAGTAAGTTTTCAATGGACCGCTGCTTTGCATACAGACAGTTACGAATTGGTAGTCATTAATTCTCTTACGAATGCGAAATATGAAAAATCCTCTTCCTTGTTGACCGAATCCTTAGTTTTACCTAGTGGTGCGCCTTACCAATGGTATGTAAATTCGAAATCTTTGCTTACTGCCGCGGTTGGTCAGAGTGCGGTCTGGCAATTTTATTTGGAGGGAAGTCCGGCAGAACGTTACCTCCCCTTTCCAGCGGTTTTGATTGCCCCTGAGAATGAATCCACCGTGGACCTCAATGCTTCAGGAGCAGTAAGCTTTGCCTGGGAAGGACACGATTTGGATCAAGATATCGAGAGTTATGCTATTTATTTAGGTCGAGCGGAAAATGATTTGGAATTGGTTCAAGAAGGGTTAACCGTTTCTCAGGCAAACCTCACCATAGATTCTGGAACTCACTATTATTGGCAAATTATAACCGTAGATTCAGAAGGAAATACGTCTACGTCAGCTGTGTTTGGTTTTCAAACCGCAGACTAAAATTAGGTTCCATTAAACTGATTCATGGTATTTTGAAGGCCTTGAAGTCCGAAGCTTTCAATGGCTTCACCACATCGCTTAAAGCGTTCGGGGAGCAAAGTTTCTTCTTGGGGGGTCCAGGGGTCTAACACAAATTTTACCTGATCCAAAGGTTTTGTTTCGGCTCCTATTCCAAAGCGAAGTCTTGCGTAATGGGGGGTATTCAATTCCGATTCAATGTCTTTAAGACCATTGTGTCCGGCTGGACTTCCTTTGCCTTTCATGCGTAGGGTGCCAAAAGGCAGGTTTAACTCGTCAGCGAGGACAAGAATATTTTGAAGGGGAATGTTTTCTTTTAATGCCCAATGCCGTAAGGCTTTTCCGCTTCTGTTCATAAAGGTGCTGGGTTTGATCAGCACAAATTGCCTTCCCTTTTTTTTAAATGAGGTGTAGGAAGCCAATTTTTTTACCTCCCAAGTGCATGTATGGGTTTCGGCCAGTAGATCCAAAATACGGAAGCCTACATTATGTCTCGTATTTTCGTATTCCGATCCAATGTTTCCCAATCCGACAATTAAAAATTTGTTCATGGCTAAAGATCGATTTTTTTTGAAAAAGCGTTTGAGAAAAAACATGTACTAAAATAAAAAAAGCATGTGAGTGCTCACATGCTTTTTGATTCTATAAAAAGAAAAATTAATTTTCAGCAGTAGCTTCTGGAGTTGCTTCTTCAGCGCTTTCAGTTGCTTCAGCAGTTTCTTCTGGTGTTTCTGCTTCCAGTTTCATCGAGTTTCTAGACGTACGTACTTGGCAAACTACTGTATTGTCTGGATGAAGTATGGTATAGTCTTCAGATTGCAGTTTAGAAGTGTAGAGTTTGTTCCCTAATTGCAGCTCAGAAATATTAGCGATAACAAAATCAGGTAAATTTTTGGGTAGGGCCTTAATTCTTAATTTACGTTTGTTAAGCACTAAAACTCCTCCGCTAAGCAATACCCCAGGGGCTGCTCCCTCAACTTTAACAGGAATATTCATGGAGATTTCTTTGTCCTCAAAAAGACGGTAAAAATATACGTGAAGAATTTTGTCTGTTAACGGGTGAAATTGGATGTCTTGAAGAATGGCGTTAATTTTTTCTCCTCCCTCACG